>ONWY01000204.1 GCA_900321665.1 uncultured Eubacteriales bacterium | reverse complement strand
AACTACCCGCCCACCGCAAGCGGTCCCCCCTCCCTGACAAGGGAGGGCGTTAAGCGGTTGCTAATTTAGCGCAAGAAGTGTGCGCTAAATTAGAATTTACTCCAATTCCTCCGCAATATGGTGTGTTCTTTCGAGCGCGACAATACCGGTGCGGCACATCTCCACAATGCCTAACGGCTTCATGATTTCCACAAAAGCATTAATTTTGGAAGGCTCGCCGGTCACCTCCGCGCACAGTGTTTCGGTGCTGTAATCAATAATCTTGGCTCTGAAGATATCGCAAGCCTGCATCAGCTCCGAGCGATTTTCGCGCGAGTTTTTGACCTTAATGAGCATCAGCTCGCGCTCGATAGAGGTCGCCTTGTGCAGCTCGCGCACCACCTTGACATTGTGAAGCTTCTTGAGCTGATTGACCAGCTGGTCCTTATCGTTCTCATCACCGTTTAAGGTGATGGTGATTCTCGAAAATGCGGCATCATCCGTTTCATCCACCGTCAGCGAATTGATGTTAAAGCCGCGGCGCATAAATAAGCCGGAAACCCTTGCGAGCACGCCGTATTTATTTTCCACATAAACCGAAATTACAAATCTCATTCTTGTTACCGTAACCTTTCAAAATGTATGTTGCTTCTATTCTCCCTTTTCTCGCGGGTCTTTGGTGATAATCTCATCCACCGAGCTGTCGGCGGCAAACATCGGCAGCACAATTTCATCCTTATCCACCGCCGCTTCAATCACAAAGGGTCCTTCGGCTGCCATCGCTTTTTGCAACAGTGCATCAAATGCGGCTTGTGTTGTCGCTCTGCCTGCCTGCGCACCGAAGGCCTCGGCAACCTTCACAAAATCGGTCTGCCGCTGCTCTAAAGAGGTCTGCGCATACCGGCTGCCGAAAAACAGGGTCTGCCACTGCCTTACCATACCGAGCACACCATTATTGAAAATGACTATCACCAGCGGAATCCGATAGGTCACCGCGGTTGCCAATTCCGTCAAATTCATGCCAAAGGAACCGTCGCCCGTAATCAGCACGGCGCGCTCGCCTGTGCCGACCGCGGCACCGATAGCAGCCCCTAAACCATAGCCCATGGTCCCCAAGCCGCCGCTCGAAAGGAAGTGCTTCGGCTTCTCTAAATCAATATACTGCGCCGCCCACATTTGGTGCTGTCCGACATCGGTCGCAATGAGGGTATCGGCTGTTTTGCGGCGATTGATTGCTTCTATCAGCTTTTTGGGCGCCATGTCGCCCGAAAGGGCATCTGCCGCCGCTTCCATCTCCGCCTGCTCCTGCCGAAGAGCGGCAATCTCCTTGCTCCACTGCGGCAGGCTCTTTTTGCGACACTTCGCGGCGATGCGCTCCAGCGCATCTGCAATATCGCCGATGATGCCGACATCTACACGAACATTTTTATTAATCTCCGCCAAGTCGGTATCGAGCTGGATAATGGAAGCGCCGGTGGCATACTTTGCCACATTGCCGGTCGCCCGGTCGGAAAACCGCACGCCGATGCCGATAATTAAATCCGCGCGGTGGTTGGCAACAGAGGAGGCATACTTGCCATGCATCCCCTCCATGCCCAAAAAGCGCTCGTAGCTGTTGGGGAAAACAGACAGCCCCATCAGCGAGCAGCCGATATAGGCACCTATCTTTTCCGCGAAAGCCATGATGGGCTCGCTCAGCTCGCTGCGGTTTGCCCCGCCGCCGATGTATAAATACGGCTTCTTCGCCTTGTTGATTAATTTAACGGCTGCATCAATATAGTGCTGCTTCGCCTTCCTTTGTGCATAGGGCTGCACCGGCGGTGCCGGCACATAATCGCACTGCGCGACCTGCACATCTTTGGGAATATCCACAAGCACCGGACCCGGTCTGCCGGATTTTGCAAGCTGAAATGCTTCGCGCAGGGTATCGGCAAGCTCGCGCACATCACTGACAAAGTAATTGTGCTTGGTGATGGGCATGGTTACGCCGGTGATGTTGATTTCCTGAAAGCTGTCTCTGCCAATCATATCGGTCGGCACATTACCGGTGATGGCAACCATCGGCACGGAATCAAGCATGGCAGTCGCGATGCCGGTCACGAGATTGGTCGCGCCGGGGCCGGAGGTCGCAATGACCACCCCGGTTTTGCCGGTGGCGCGGGCAAAGCCGTCTGCCGCGTGCGCCGCACCCTGCTCGTGGGCAGTCAGAATGTGGCGAATGCTCTCGCCGGAGCGATACAGCGCATCATAAATATCGACCACATTGCCGCCCGGGTAACCGAACACCGTGGTGGCACCCTGCTCTATTAAGGTTTGAATGAGAATTTCCGCTCCGGTCATAACCGCCCTGCCTTTGCTATAATTATAAATATATAGATAAGCAGATTATAACATCACGCCCTTTTTTTGTCAATTCCCGGCAAAAAAAGCACAAAAGCAAAAATACCTCTTGCATTTAGCCCCGCATTGTGCTAAACTATTTGAGCAACAAAAAAGAATACACCGTGTATTCTCAAAAAGAATATCCTATCGAGATGTGGCTCAGTTTGGTAGAGCGCTGCGTTCGGGACGCAGAGGCCGCAGGTTCAAGTCCTGTCATCTCGACCACAAAAAAGACTTGCATTTGCAAGTCTTTTTTTCGATAGGATATTCTTGACAACCTTGTTTTAAAAACGAGATGTGGCTCAGAGGGCTTTGGAAGTAAAAGATAATAAGCCCGCAGGGTGCGCGCACTTTTAAGAAGCCTATTTTGTTCATAGATAAGTAAATCAGCCGCCGGCATACTGCCGTATGGCAAGGTTGATTTGCGCAATATAGGGGCAAAAGAGGCTCTTAAAAGCTTGTTAGCTTTTGCTTTCAATGCCCATGGTAGAGCGCTGCGTTCGGGACGCAGAGGCCGCAGGTTCAAGTCCTGTCATCTCGACCAGAAAAAACCGTCGACTTTGTCGGCGGTTTTTTTAATTAAATCCACCCTTGCGGGTGGGTGAAATATTCGTGAATATCATCGCTGAAAGCGATTAATCCACGAATATGAAATCGCAAGCGATGCAATCCGCCAAGGCGGATGGTGGATTTGATTTCATCGGGCAACGCCCGATTTCATCATAATTTATTATGATTTCATCTTTTGCCTCGCAAAAGATTTCATTAAGAAGCACTAAAGATTTGCGCAAGTATCAGATTTTTTTAAAAAACTATTATCGTCACCTATACCGCAAGGTGAGCTTTCAACCTGTCCTTGACTTATGAAACCCCAAAACCGCTTAAACAGTGGCTTTGGGGGATTTCCTG
>ONWY01000206.1 GCA_900321665.1 uncultured Eubacteriales bacterium | reverse complement strand
ACTTGGCAAGGTGCTCACCGAGATGACCCCGCAAGAGGTTATCGATACTATCTTGGCTTCCGGCTTGCGCGGCAGAGGCGGCGGCGGTTTCCCGACCGGCAGAAAGTGGATGTTTGCCGCAGCCAAC
The DNA here is from genome assembly GCA_900321665.1 of uncultured Eubacteriales bacterium. Classification (GTDB taxonomy): domain Bacteria; phylum Bacillota; class Clostridia; order Oscillospirales; family Acutalibacteraceae; genus RUG714. The sequence goes on along the minus strand of ONWY01000206.1, from coordinate 3,140 downwards.
CAGGCTGACCAAAAGTATGTTTGCTGTAATGCGGACGAAGGCGACCCCGGTGCCTTTATGGACCGCTCCGTTTTGGAGGGTGACCCCCACGCCGTGATTGAGGCAATGGCGATTGCAGGCTATGCAATCGGTGCAAGCCAAGGTTACATCTATGTGCGCGCCGAGTACCCGATTGCAGTAGAGAGATTGAAGATTGCGATTAACCAAGCGCATGAATACGGGCTCTTGGGCGACAACATTTTCGGCACCGATTTCTGCTTTGATTTACATATCAGGCTCGGTGCAGGCGCGTTTGTGTGCGGTGAAGAAACGGCTTTGTTGACCTCCATTGAGGGTAATAGAGGCGAGCCGCGTCCGCGCCCGCCGTTCCCGGCAGTGAAGGGTCTTTACGGCAAGCCCTCTATCATTAATAATGTTGAGACCTATGCCAACATTCCGCAAATCATCTTAAAGGGTGCCGAGTGGTTCGCTTCCATGGGTACCGAAAAGAGCAAGGGCACCAAGGTATTTGCTTTGGGCGGTAAAATTAACAACACCGGTTTGGTGGAAATTCCGATGGGTACCACCCTGCGCGAGATTGTTTACGAAATCGGCGGCGGTATTCCGAACGGCAGAGAGTTTAAGGCAGCACAAACCGGCGGTCCCTCCGGCGGTTGTATTACCAAGGAAAACCTGGATGTGCCGATTGACTATGACAACCTCATTGCCATCGGCTCTATGATGGGCTCCGGCGGCTTGATTGTTATGGACGACACCTCCTGCATGGTGGACATCGCAAAATTCTTCTTAGAGTTTACAGTCGATGAATCCTGCGGTAAGTGTACACCGTGCCGTGTCGGTACCAGAAGGCTCCTTGAAATTCTGAACAAGATTACAGATGGCAAAGGCACTTTGGAGGACCTTGATAAGCTCGAAGCGCTTTGCTACTATATCAAAGAAAATTCACTTTGCGGTCTTGGTCAAACCGCGCCGAACCCGGTTCTTTCCACTCTCAAGAACTTCAGAGAAGAGTATGAAGCGCATGTGGTGGAAAAGAGATGTCCGGCAGGCGTTTGTAAGAACCTTGTGCAAATCAAGATTGTTCCCGACAAGTGTAAGGGTTGTACCCTGTGCGCAAGAAATTGCCCGGTGAATGCAATCAGCGGTAAGGTTCGCGAAATCCACGAGATTGACCAAGAAAAGTGCATTAAGTGCGGCGTCTGCTTGAACAATTGTAAGTTCGGCGCCATCATTAAAGAATAATAAAGGAGCATGTCAATTATGGAAAATGTAAATATTAAAATTAATGGCATGCCCATGAGCGTGCCGGCAGGCTCAACCATCATTGAAGCCTGCAAGCTGGCAGGTATCGATATCCCCACCCTTTGCTATATGAAGGATATGAATGAAATCGGTGCTTGCCGTATGTGTGTTGTTGAAGTAAAGGGTGCAAGAAGCCTGGTTGCCGCTTGCGTATACCCGGTCAACGAAGGCATGGAGGTTATCACAAATTCTCCGAAGGTGATTGAATCCAGAAAGACCACCTTGGAATTAATCCTTTCCACCCATGACAGAAAGTGCTTAAGCTGCTCTCGCTCGGGCAAGTGCGAGCTGCAAACCCTGTGCCGCGAGCTCGGCGTGGAGGATGCTGCCCGTTTTGACGGCGACAGGCCGACCTACGAGGTGGATGCAACACAGTGGCTTGTCAGAGACAATAACAAGTGCGTGCTTTGCCGCCGTTGTGTAGCTGCTTGTAACGACCAATATGCAGGCGTTATCGGCGCAAACGCAAGAGGGTTTGACACCCACATCGGCTGTGCTTTCGAGCAACCGCTCAATTCCGTTGCATGTATCGCTTGCGGCCAGTGTATTGTCAACTGCCCGGTAGGCGCACTGCGCGAGAAGGATGATACCGACAGAGTTTTTGAAGCCTTGGCAGACCCCGAAAAGGTTGTGGTTGTGCAAACCGCACCGGCAGTCAGAGCAGCACTCGGTGAAGAGTTCGGCTTTGAAATGGGCACCAACGTAGAGGGCAAAATGGTTGCCGCTCTGCGCAGGCTCGGCTTCGATAAGGTCTTTGATACCGACTTTGGTGCAGACCTGACCATTATGGAGGAAGCGCACGAGTTTCTTGATAGAGTGCAAAACGGCGGCGTGCTGCCGATGATTACCTCCTGCTCCCCCGGTTGGGTAAAATTCCTCGAGCACTATTACCCCGATTTGATTCCGCACCTTTCCACCTGCAAGAGCCCGCAGACCATGCAGGGCGCTATCACCAAGTCCTATTGGGCGGAGAAGCAGGGGATTGACCCGAAAAACATTGTCAGCGTTTCCGTGATGCCTTGCGTTGCGAAAAAGTTTGAAATCACCAGAGATGATGAAGCAGGCGCAGGCGAAGGCTTGCAGGATGTGGATATCTCCATCACCACCCGCGAGCTTGCTTCCATGATTGAGAGAGTTGGTCTTAACTTTGTCTCCCTTCCCGATGAGGCTTTTGACAATCCTCTTGGCGAAGATACCGGCGCAGCAGTCATTTTCGGCGCTACCGGCGGTGTGATGGAAGCGGCACTGAGAACCGCGGCAGATGTGCTTGAGGGCAAGGACCTCGAGAGCGTGGATTATAAAGAGGTGCGCGGCACCGCAGGCATCAAAGAGGCTACCTACCATGTAGGCGGTATGGATGTGAAGGTGGCAGTTGCCTCCGGCGCAAAGAATGCTGCCGTGCTGATGGATAAAATCGAAAAGGGTGAGGCAGATTATCACTTTATCGAGATTATGGGTTGCCCCGGCGGCTGTGTCAACGGCGGCGGTCAGCCGATTATCCCCGCGAAGGTGAAAAACTTCACAGACTACAAGGCAGTCAGAGCCTCTGCACTGTATAAGGCGGATGAAGCTTCCACCCTTCGCAAGTCTCACAAGAATCCCGAAATCATCAAGCTTTATGATGAATACCTCGGCAAACCCAACAGCCATAAGGCACACGAATTACTTCACACAAGCTATGTAGCAAGAAAGAAGTATCAAGACTAAAAAATAACGGAGGTTGCGAAAGGTGAGTCCCTGTAACGAAGGTTAGCCCTCAAATCGCATCTTTTTCGCCATAATTGCATTAAAATAGTCGCTTAGGCGTCAGCCTTAAGCGACTATTTTGCTTTATTCTG
>ONWY01000209.1 GCA_900321665.1 uncultured Eubacteriales bacterium | reverse complement strand
AAGGAAAATTTTGGAGGAGTTATAAAACCCGGTCGCAAACATATAGAGAATGCTGATGATAAAATACTGCCGAAAGGCTTTGTTTTTAAATACCAGCGCATACTCCTTAAAGGCATAAGAGCCGCTAAAGGGCTCGAATCGGTCAAGGAGCGAGCTTCTTTCTTTACACTTGCGCGCCGTAATAGAAAGTGGGATAATATACGCAATTGCAAGAACTAATCCCACTACTATATAATGGCTTTTCGGCACGGTTTCCGGGTCGAGGGAGTGGGTAAAGCAATTTAAAACAGAGCCGAAAAACGAGCCGACTGTCAGCTTTGCCGGGCGCACAAAATTCAACACAAGCGATGCCAAAATAAAGGTTGGCACCATACCGGCGGAATTCATTAAGTAGCCGACAGAGTTATACTGTGTTCTGAGAAAGTAATCCGGCGCCATCTCGGGCAGCATGGCAGTGTGCGGAACGGTAAGGACTGTTGTCGCGGTGCTGAAAAGCACATAAGCGGCGATATAGTAAAGCATCACGGCATTGCTGCTCGCCTGCCCGCTTAAGCCGAAGGAATACCATGTCATAAAAAAGGTAAATACAAACGGGACAGTCGCTGCAATGATATACACCCGATGCTTACCGAAGCGCGAATGGGTGCGGTCGGTAATCACGCCCATCAGCGGGTCGGTAATCGCATCCCAGACCGACTTGATTAAGATAATTAAGCCCACTTGGGAGGGCGAAAGCCCTTCCACATAAACCAAAAAAGGAATATAGTACAAGCTGAAAAAATAGCTTGCACCGCTGGTGGAAATATTGGTGGCGGTATAGTTAAGCATGGGGAAAACCACCTTTTTGGTATCCCCTTCAATTCCGATTGCACGCTTCACGCGCTCGCCAAATGGTATTGTCTGCTTTCCTGCCATCGTATTCCCCCACCACACAATAAGCACTGTTAAATTTTATTGTATCATATGCGTGAAAAAATTACAACATTATTGATTTTTTTATAAAAAATTATATAATTGTTTTGAAAGAAAGAAGGTTATGAAATGGTCATTGACGCACATACACACACATTTCCCGAAAAAATTGCCGCCGGTGTGATTGCAAATCTGCAGCAAAAGGCACAAAGCCGTGCTTACACAAGAGGCACCGACCGCGCTTTACAGCAATCCATGCGGCAAGCAGGTATCGATATTTCCATCCTTTTGCCGGTTGCCACCAATTCGCGGCAGGTACAAAAGTTAAATGATATTGCCGCCGAAAAAAACGCGGTATATCGGCAAAGCGGGTTATTCTCTTTGGGTTGCATGCACCCTGATTATGAGAATTACGCCGCCGAGCTTTCGCGCATTGCAGCAAACGGCATTACCGGCATCAAATTGCACCCTGCTTACCAAGGTGTGGATTTAGACGACTTGCGCTTTATGAGAATTATTGATAAAGCCTGTGAATGCGGCTTGGCGATAGTTATTCACGCCGGCTGGGATATCGGTATCATGCACCACAATTTTGCAAGTGCAGCACAAATTGAAAGCGTATTAAGAGAAATAGCTCCCGATAAATTCGTGCTCGCGCATATGGGCGGCTGGAAGGATTGGGATACAGTGGAACAAGAGTTGTGCGGTGAAAACGTGTATTTGGACACCTCTTTTTCTCTCGGTGCCTATGTACCGCCATCCGGCTGCACGGTGCCCTTTGAAAAAAGGCAAATGCTCTCAACGGCACAGTTTTCCGCTATGCTTAAAAAGCACGGTGCAGATAAAATACTGTTTGGCTCTGACTCTCCTTGGAGCGACCAGACTCAAAGCCTGGCAACCATCAAGAGCTGTGTTACGGATAACGAAGCGCTTGAACGCATCCTTTACCGCAATGCAAAGGCTGTATTTGGCATTTGACCAATGCTTAGGAAATTCACATCTGCCCTTTTTTGCTATCCATAATTCACAAATTTAAGAGCAAATATTCGTTGTATTTCCAAGTTGAATTTCACACTGTGTTGTGCTAATATATTTTGCGGCAAATCCCCAATATCAAAATCAATTTGAAAGGCGGGCAAGCTGCAAATTCTTAGTGATTTGTTGCAACGCAAATGGCAAAATTATATTTTAAATACGGTGCTATGGGCTCCTCTAAATCGGCACAGGCACTCATTACAAAATTTAATTATGAAGAAAAAGGTCTAAAGGTATGGCTTATCAAACCGAGTATCGATACGCGCGAGGATTTGGAAATCGTATCCTCTCGCATCGGCTTAAAATCGAAATGCACACCGATTTTCCCCGAGAGCAGTATTTGGGATGAATTTGAAAACCAAATTGCGCAAAAAATCGATGTTATCATTGCCGATGAATCGCAGTTTTTCACCGCAGCGCAGGTAGATGATATGCGCAAGATTGTGGATGAATTGGAGGTTCCCGTTCTCTGCTTCGGATTAAGAACCGATTTTAGGACTTATATGTTTGAAGGTTCTCGCAGGCTCTTGGAGGTTGCCGATAAAATCACCGAAATCAAAAACATTTGCGAATGCGGCAGGAAAGCCATTGTCAACGCGCGCATTGATGATGCCGGCAATGTCATCACCCGCGGCGAGCAGGTATTGCTTGGCGGCGATGAACGCTACACAGCCATGTGCCACAAATGCTGGCGCAAGGCAATTGCCAAAAATAACAGCTGAGCCGCTATTACACTCAGACTCAGCTTTTTTACAAAGAAAAAAACGATTGTTGCCTTTCCCTCTCGGGAAAACAACAATCGTTATTTTTTTTACTTTGTGCTGTCTCTTGCGATGTTAATCACACTGATAAGCACATCTTCTTTTGCAGCATTGCTCAACTGCCTGTAGGAAGCAATCAGCTTTTTTTCATCCTCACTTAAAATCGGCACAACATCGTAGCTCTGCACGGGAGACGCTGCCGATAAGGTAGAGGAATCATTGAAGCGCACCATTTCATCTAAAGAAATACCATACAGCTCGGCAAGAATGACCATGGAATGGATGCTCGGATTAATCTTGCCCAGCTCGTAATAAGAATATGTGGAGCGGTCAATATTCAATTTTTCTGCAATTTGCTTTTGTGTGAATCCGTTTGCCTTTCTGAGTGTTCTCAAAGTAGATGCAACCATAACCTATCACCTCATAACATATTTGGAATGCCGGGACATGTGCTCTGGGAATGCTATAACTATATTATACAGAAAAATAATCATTTTGCAAGCAAAATAATTCATTTTTTTGCGCTTTTTT
>ONWY01000239.1 GCA_900321665.1 uncultured Eubacteriales bacterium | reverse complement strand
CCGACTTTGTCGGCACCTCCCCTGACAAGGGGAGGCGTTAAGAGGTGGCAAGGCTGCGCCTTGCATTATAATGCTAAACACTGTTCGCTTGCGAACATGCCGACCGCCGACCGCCAGCCGCCAGCCGCCGACCGCCGACCGCCGACCGCCAGCCGCCGACCGCCGACCGCCGACCGCCGACCGCTGTCCACGACATTCGATTTTATCTGCTTGACTATTCTTTTTATTTGGTATATATTATATTTATATAAATATGTCTATTTATTACCATAATGATAATGAACAGGAGTTTGTTGTATGAAGGGTATTATTTTAGCAGGCGGTAGCGGCACCCGGCTTTACCCGTTGACCACCGTTACCTCCAAGCAATTGTTACCGATTTATGATAAGCCGATGATTTATTACCCGCTGTCCACCCTGATGCTGGCGGGCATTCGCGAGATTTTGGTGATTTCCACCCCGGAGGATACGCCGAAGTTTATGGACCTGCTTGGCGACGGCAGCCAATTCGGGCTCGATATTCAGTATGCCATTCAAGAATCTCCCGATGGCTTGGCGCAGGCATTCGTGATAGGGGAAGACTTTATCGGTGATGATGATGTCGCCATGATTTTGGGCGATAATATTTTTTACGGCTCGGGGCTCGGGCATATGCTGCGCGAGGCGGCGGCAATGAAAAGCCCGGCAACCATTTTTGCTTACTATATGGAAAACCCCACTGCCTTCGGCGTGGTCGAGTTTGATGAAAAGGGCAAGGCGATTTCGATTGAGGAGAAGCCGAAGCACCCGAAATCCAACTATGCGGTCACCGGTATGTATTTTTATAACAACGAGGTGGTCAAAATCGCCAAGGGCTTGAAAAAGAGCGCCAGAGGCGAGTATGAGATAACGGATGTCAACGCTGCGTACCTGAAAGCCGGTAAGTTAGATGTCAAGCAGCTCGGCAGGGGCTACGCGTGGCTCGATACCGGAACGGTAGATGCACTGCTCGATGCCGCCAACTTCATCAAGACCATCGAGAGCCTGCAGGGCATCCAAATTTCCGCCCCCGAGGAGATTGCTTATAACAACCGCTGGATTACCAAGGCGCAGCTGCTCAAGAGCGCGGAGGCATACGGCAAGTCGATTTACGGCAGGCACCTGCTCAAGGTGGCAAGGGGTGAGATTCTTTACAATAACCCGAACCCCAACGGCAAGGCGCAGGTAAAGCGCCCGGTGTGGGGTAAAGAGCAATAAGCGCAACGCTTATTGTACTTAGTTAATAGTTAATCGTTAGTGAATAGTTAAGGGCATTGCACCTGAGATAGAGAAAGAAAATGACCAAAGAAAAGACCAATTTAGAAGGTGTGTTTATCATCACACCGCAGGTGTTTGGCGACCACAGAGGGTGGTTTTGCGAAACCTACACAGCACAAAAATTTCACGAAATCGGGATTGATACTGTCTTTGTGCAGGACAATCAGTCCTATTCCAAGGGCAAGGGTACCATTCGCGGCTTGCATTTTCAAACCGCGCCCGCGGCGCAAACAAAGCTGCTGCGGTGCACGCGCGGCAAGATTTTGGATGTTGCGGTCGATATTCGCAAGGGCAGCCCGAGCTTCGGCAAGTGGGTCGGTGTAGAGCTTTCCGCGGAGAATAAGAAGATGATTTATATCCCCAAGGGCTTTGCGCACGGATTCTTAACCCTGAGCGAGGATGTGGAGGTGCAGTACAAGGTAGATGCCTACTACAGCCCTGAAAACGACCGCTCGATTCGCTTCAATGACCCTGCCATCGGCATCGATTGGGGGACCAACAACCCGATTTTGTCCGATAAAGACCGCAATGCACCGCTGCTTTCGCAAAGCGATGCCAACTTTGTGTTTGGAGAAAACTGCTGATTTATGGAAAAAATATTAGTCACCGGTGTTGCCGGGCAATTAGGTCATGATGTCGTCGCGGAGCTTGAGCGCCGCGGCATTTCATGCAAGGGAATTGATATCGCGGATTGCGACTTGACCGATGCGGCGCAAACCGACCGCTTCATTCGTATTTTTCAACCCACGGCGGTGATTCACTGCGCGGCGTATACCAATGTCAATGCCGCCGAGGAAAACGAGGCGCTTTGCCGCAAGGTGAATGTGGAGGGCACGCGCAATATTGCCCGCGCTTGTGCCTACTTAAAAAGCAAGCTGATTTACATCAGCTCCGATTATGTGTTTGACGGGAGCGGTGATGCGCCCAAAAATGTGGAGGACACCACCTGCCCGTTGAATGTTTACGGTAAAAGCAAGCTTGACGGCGAGGCGGCGGCACGCGAAAACCCGCAGACCTTTGTGGTGCGCACCTCGTGGGTATACGGCTTAAACGGCACCAATTTTGTCAAAACCATGCTGCGCTTGGGTAGGCAAAAAACCGAGCTGAGCGTGGTGGCGGACCAGGTTGGCTCGCCGACCTATACCAAGGATTTGGCAAGGCTGCTTGCGGACATGGTGCTGACCACCAAATACGGCACCTACCACGCCACCAACGAGGGCTTTTGCTCTTGGGCGGAGTTTGCCGCGGAGATTATGAAGCAGGCAAATTTGGCTTGCCGCATTGTGCCGGTGCGCTCGGCGGATTATCCGTCACCCGTGGAGCGACCGCTCAACTCGCGCCTTTCCAAAATCAGTTTGGATTTTGCCTCCTTGGAGCGCCTGCCCGATTGGCACAACGCATTGAGCCGCTATTTATTGGAATTATCGCAAAATGATATAATATAAAATTACTTGA
>ONWY01000210.1 GCA_900321665.1 uncultured Eubacteriales bacterium | reverse complement strand
GGAAGAAATTACTTGTTCTGTCTGCAACGAAGTATTGCAAGAGCAAACAGAGGTTGCCGCATTAGGGCATCAGTATGAGGAAGAAACAATTATAGAGCCGACCTGTACGGAAGCAGGGTTGAAAAAGCTGACTTGTTCTGTTTGTCATGAAAGCCACACGGAAGATATTCCGGCATTAAACCATCATTATGTTAACCATGTGGTCGCTCCCACCTGCACCAAAAGGGGTTATACAAGAGCAGTTTGTGAGCGGTGCAACAATGAATTCGATTTTGATTTTGTGGAAGCAATCGGTGAACACAGTTATCAAGGCATTGTAACAATAGCCCCTACCTGCACGCACGCAGGCTACACCACCTACACTTGCGCAGATTGCGGCTATTCCTATATCGGCGATATCGTAGCTATGACAGAGCACAGTTTCATTGATACTGTCACCGAACCGACCACCGAGAGCCAAGGCTACACTGTGCACACCTGCAAAGATTGCGGCTACTCTTATGTGGATAGCATAACCGATATATTACCGAGCCAAATGCACTATATCATCCCTTCGCTGGCGGATATTCAAGCAACTGTTACGATTAAGAGTGATGAGAATGAATACTCTGTCACAGCGGCAAACGGTGTGTTTGAACTCGACAGCATTAAGGGTGATGTTTACAGAGTCTATGCAAAGCAGAAAAATTCTTTAACGGTCTGTGTGGGCGAGTACGATACCAAGAGCGGAGGAATCACAAATGATAGCGCCATTGCTTTCCCGCTTGGCGATGTCAACGGTGATGATGTAATCGATATTGCCGACCTCTCCATGTTGCTCGCATCGGGCAATTATGGGCAGGATAATGACAAAATTGATTTGACCGGTGATAATATCATCACGATTGATGATATCGCTGTGGCACTGCAAACGCAGAATTACGGCAAATCTTCCGTATCAATTGTATAATTACTCTCAGGCGGCAGCAATGCCGCCTGAAAGACTGTCGAAAAAGTGGCTGAAACCACACGATTATTATTTGGTTCATTATTTATGATAATCGAAAAAACAGTTGTTTGACCAAAATTAAAGTAGATTTTTAATATTTGATTTTAGAAAATCGGCGTAGTTACGCCGATTTTGTGTTTTTGCCAATCTCTGCTTGGAATACCTTTGTACGCCGGGCGCAGAGATTGACAAATTTCAGCTCACTTTTGCGACATCTGCCGGCGTGTAGAAAAAATCAAAATCCGACTTTTTCTACACGCTCTCAGGCGGCAGCAATGCCGCCTGATGCTTTATGATTTGTCAAAATCAACCTAAGGCGATGTTTTGGGAACATCGCCTTATTTTTTGCTGCTTTTCGGGAATACTATGGAAAAGAAATAAAAAATAAGAAATAAAAGATAAGAAATTAAGAAATAAAAGATAAGAGATAAGAGATAAAAAATAAAAAATTAAAACAAAAAAAGAAAAGGAGAAACACTTATGTTTAAGCATGAAAAGCAGTTATTTCACCCGGTGGCGGTGGAGCGACCGAATCCGCAGTATGCAGCGCTGCTGCACGAGCAGCTGGGCGGTGCCAACGGCGAGCTGAAGGCTGCAATGCAGTATATGGCGCAGTCCTTCCGCATTAAAGACCCGGAGATTAAGGACTTATTCCTTGATATTGCCGCGGAGGAATTGGGGCATATGGAGATGGTGGCGCAGACCATTAACCTGCTCAACGGGCACGATGTGGACGCCGCACAGGTAGATGCCGGCGAGGTGCAAAGCCATGTGATTTTAGGCTTGAACCCCGGCTTGATCAATGCCTCCGGCTACTCGTGGACAGGGGACTATGTTTCGGTCACGGGCGACCTTTGTGCCGACTTGCTTTCAAACATCGCTTCCGAGCAGCGCGCGAAGGTGGTTTACGAGTACCTGTACCGCCAGATTGAGGACAAGAAGGTCAGGGAGACCATTGATTTCCTCCTCAACCGCGAGGAGGCGCATAACAAGCTCTTCCGCCAAGCGTTTAACAAGGTGATGAAATCCGGCTCCAATCAGGATTTCGGCACAACGAAGGCGGCGAAGATGTATTTCAGCCTCTCCGAGCCCTCGCCGGAGGATAGCGGGTTTGATGCTTCCGCGACCGACCCGGTGAAGTTCGACAATTAGGGATTTGCGGCGCAAAGTCCTATTTGTCGCTTGCGCGTGTAACGCGCAGTTGCAAACGCAGTTTGCAGTGATTCATATCGCTCATAGTGACGCTTCGCGCAGTTGCTGTTCAAGTTAGTATACCCAATACTGCAGGCTTTGCCTGCAAATGCAAGCGTAGCGAGTTGCAATGAGCCATAAAAAGCTCATGTCTGTATAAAAAAACCGACCGAAGCTTCTCCTTCGGTCGGTACTTTTTTATCAATTACTCTTCTTCCCAATTGTGCCAAACATTTTGCACATCGTCATTATCTTCAAACATATCGAGCATTTTTTGCATCTTCACCCTGTCATCCTCGTTTTCAAGCTTCGAGTAGGTTTGGGGAATGTATTGCACCTCGGCAACGGCAAAATTGTAGCCCTTTGCTTCGAGTGCATCGCGCACGGCGCCCAAATCGTTCGGCTCGGTGCGGATTTCAAATATCCCGGCTTCTTCGCTGTTAAAGTCGGCAGCGCCTGCTTCGAGCGCATCTTCCATTACCTGCTCTTCATCGAGCTCTTCATCCTCATCTTCAATCACAATCACACCGAAGCGGTCAAACATGAAGCCGACACAGCCCGAGGTGCCCATATTGCCGCCAAACTTGTCAAAATAGTGGCGCACTTCACCGGCGGTACGGTTGCGGTTATCGGTCAGTGTTTCGACAATCACGGCGATACCGGCAGGACCGTAGCCCTCGTACATAATCTCTTCGTAGTTATTCTCATTTCCTTCGCCGGAGGCTTTTTTGATGATTCTTTGGATATTATCATTGGGTACATTGGCAGCCTTTGCCTTTGCGATAACATCTTTTAATTTGGAGTTGGCTGCCGGGTCGGGACCGCCCATTTTAACCGCGACGGTTAATTCTCTGCCGAATTTGGTGAAAATCTTACCTCTTGCGGCATCATTAGCGCCCTTTTTTCTTTTAATGGTACTCCATTTATTATGGCCTGACATATGTATACCTCGTTTCAAAAAAATTGGAGTTTGGAGTTTGGAGAGTGGAGTTATGGTGGTGCCGCACGCGGCACATTTGA
>ONWY01000211.1 GCA_900321665.1 uncultured Eubacteriales bacterium | reverse complement strand
CCTTCACGCATCAAATTGGAGATTTCTTTTTCCCTGACCGATTTCTTGTCGCTTAAGATTTCGTACAAGCAGTCAGCTGCATCATTAATCACATCTGATACTATCTCTTCTCCACCTTCGGCAGCGCCAACCTTGAATAGTTTGGTCAGGTATCCGACAATAACATTTCTGCCGCCCGGTACTTTAGAGAAGAGTGCATCCAAGCCCATTTTTTCTGTGGCATACTCAGCTGCTGCACCGATAACGGCATAATACCCTGCCTCTGCCGGACTGTACCCCTCAATCGTTTTTTGAAGGGCGATATCGGAAAGCTGACCAAGTGCCATAGGTGCTAATGCAAAGAACTCACCAAGCCCGGCTGTGGTGAGAGTCCTGATAAGGTTTTCAGCACCGGACATGGCACCGTCAAACATCCCCTGCGCCTGTTTGGTTTTGCTTGCAATCACTTCCGGGTCATCATATTTCTTGCGAATGTGCTCTGCAATTTGACCTTTAACACTTGTTGTGACTTGGTTATATGAATTTGAGCCGAAGAAATAGGCGCTGTTTGGGTCGTTATAAACAGGTTCATCGCTTAATACATCTTTAATTGTCTGCCCCAAAGCATATGCGCTGCCGGGAATTTTGGCTGCTGTTCCCAATGCAGCTGCAGCAGCGCTTCCTATGACCGGGTGCTCTTTTGTAAACGCATCAATTTGCTCGTTAATATTGTCTTGCCTTGTTTTTGTAATACCGTTTTTTTCTTGGCGCACAATTTCATCTACAAGCTTGTTGAGCTCATCATCGGAATCTTGGTAGCCTGCAGTCTTGATATACTCTTTTAACTGTCTGGCTGTGGTGATTCGTTCTCTGTCGCTTTGAGCTGCGCTCATTGCCTCAGGATTATACCCGCTTCCGCTTGCACTTCCAAAGCTTCCCGCAAAATTGATAGCGCCTGCTGCAATATTGTGCTCATCTGTATCTGCGGAAGCTGCTGCTGCCTTTTGGGCAAGTTTCTTTACCTGTTCATCTTCGAGCCATGATGCTGCTTCGTTTCCTGTTTTTATTTTTCTGGCATTTTGGTAGTCGGTTTCGGCTCTGCTATGGTCTTTGAAAGAGAAAAATGAAATATCATTCAACTTTTTGGTCGCATCCACATCGAGAAAAGGAGCAATTTCACTGTCATAGTGTGCAATTTGGTCTTTTAGCTTTGATTGTTTCTCCCTCAAGCGCATGGCTTCGGCTTGGTCTTGGTCCTTATTGCTCTCGAACCCAAACCATATGTTTTTAAATTGCTGCTGCTTTATATTATCAAGTTGGCGGTATGCCTCATCCCTCGCTAAAACACTTTTATTGTAGCTGTTGAGAATGTCAGTACCGTCTTTTAAGTTTTGATTAATCTCATTCAGTTGGCTTTTGGTTGCTGCATCAAACCCGGATAATGCGGTTAATTTTTTCAGGTCATCGAGTGCAAGACCATAAATCCGCAAATCCTGCTGCGACAAGGCTTTTCCTCTTTGTGTTTGCTTCAAAAAATCATTATACTGCGATTGTATACCTTTATAGATTTTATCTGCATTCTGAGTAAAATGCGCAGCACGACCCTCGTTTTCTTGTTTTACCTTTTTATTTAAGAAATCCTTAAATTCTTTACCGTTCATTATTTTCTCCTTGCCGAGATATTTTGCTTGTGAATATTAATCTGCTTTTGAACATAATTGGCATAGCCGTCCATGAAATTTCCGCTATTTCTTGAATGTCCGGGTGGCATCAGCTTGCCCTTAAGCCCAGGATATATTTTGATAGCATTGTCATAAATAGTCCACGCATCTTTCCGACGGCCATCCAACGACTGATGATTGTTATTTGAATTTTTTTGCTCCTCTTCTTGCTGTGATACATAATATTGGCTTCCGCCACCGCTACCACCGCTGCCACCGCTTGAAGCTCTCGCCGCCGCAGCTGCTGCCGCTGCCTTCTCGACTCCCTGCTGGTAGCTGAGCAGGTTGGCAAGCGCTGTCTGTTGAGTGCTCAGCGCTTCTCGCCGCGATTCCGTCTCCTTCTGAATGCCTGTCAGCTGCGAGTTGAACAAGCTGCGCAGCGCATCTGTGCGCAGGTTCCTCTGCTTGAGCTTCTGATTAATGCTCGCCGCCTGCGCGTTCTTGCCGGCATAGTAAGCATCACTTGCGGCCGCAAGCAGGCTCGGGACCGCTACGCCCCTGTCTGCCAAAAAGGAAGTGTATGCCTGGTCGGTCGCCGCTCTCGAGTAGGTGTCACCATAGCCGGCATTCATCCCCTGCGAAGCCTTGACCGCCTCTGCCGCTGCTGCAGCCGCGCCTTTTTGGTATTGGTCGTTATAAAGCGCGAGCAAATTCCTGTACTCCGGGGTCGCCGTGACAGGTTGAATACTCCCAACATCTTTCATTTGGGAGTCGATTTGCTTTTGGTAAAGATTGGCTGCCGACAAAACATTCTCGTAGGACTTTTTAAGGCTTGCCGGTGTCTTCCACTGCTCGGGCAGCGGCAAATCCATGTAGTAATTGTAAATGCTTTCCGCATCGCTCAGTGCCATTGTTTATACCTCTTATGAACTGTACTTATATTGCAACTCTGCCAGGGCTCGTTGTCGCTGCGCGCTATCCTGTGCTGCTCTCGCTTGGTAGCGCGCCGCATCCAAGCTCTGCTGCACACCTGTCTGCCATTGCGCATTGTTCAGCGCCGTTTCCTGTTGCGCCTGCTGCATGCCGATGAGGGCTGCAAGGTTGTTTTTCTGATTGGTGAATTCACCCGAAGCCGCGCTGTAGAGTGACGGTACCTTCGCAGCGAGCGCGCGCAGCTGTGCTTGGAAAGCTGCATTCCCGGCAGTAGTACCGTATGAATTGCCGTAGCCGCCTGTGTTGGCAGCCGCGGCGGCGATGGTGTTTTGCATATCAGCTCTCCCTTGGCTTTGGTATACCTGCTTGAGCGCGTTGTAGGCACCTTGATAGTAGGCACTCTTTTTCGGGTCGAAGCTGCCGAGCTTGTCATACTTTGCGATGTTATCGGCAATCGTCTTGCCAATGCCGCTCTTGGTCGAAACAAGCTTGTTTGCTTTAGAGTAGACGCTCTTGGTAGAGTCACTTGTGTAGTATTGGGGAGCCTTCCCGGCTAATATGTTAAATGCACTCGCTTTGCTCATGTGTTGCTATCCTCACTTTCCGATGATTTATTGTTCAAAACGCTGCTGAGGTTCTCCTCGTCCAGGTTATTGACCGTGCGTGAAACGCGCTGTATCAGCTCATTGTGCCGGTTAAACAGCTCGAGCAGGTTGTCCTCGGCGCTCAGCTGCGGGTCATACTCGGCATAGTCTGCCTTAAATGTCGGCATTATTTCTCACTCCCTTGTTGTGTTAAGTAGCTGATGCGGTAGATTTTGCTAAAGCCGGTGCCGACAAGCTTTAAGCGCATAAATTCACACCGCCGCACCGCGATTTTCTCCGTGCGCGTGCCCTTTGTTTTGGAAACAAAGCGCGCAAGCGGGGTGTAAGCAGTATCGTTATCATACTTTGCGAGCACCTCTACCGTGGCGCCGACCTCGCTCTCAAAGGTGATTTTGAGGTTGGAAATGTATTGGTAATAATCGCTCTCAAGCCCAAGCAGCCCGCTCTCGCAAAACCACTCTACCGTGTTTTTCTCGCTTTGCGGGATATTCCACTTTTCAAGCAGGAGAATATCTGCGGCAGTACCGCTTGTGGAATCGGTGAAACTAACCGCACATGCCCTGCCGCGGATGTTGCAGACCTTCTCAATATATGTCGCGTCCTCAATCCACCAGGTACCGCTCGCCGTGTTATAGACCAGCAGGCAGCGCTGCCCGCTCTCATCCTCTGCCAAGGCATAATACTTGCTTTGGGAGTGAGCCGCGGAACGCACCTGATAGCGCCGCTCGCCAAGCGCAGTGGAAATCTCGCCGGCGCTCTGCCCGTTGAAGCGATAAAATCTGCCGTCAATTCCCATATAGTAAGCGCTCTTGCCGATAACCTGCAGGCTGCATGCTCCCGCTGCATCTATCCCGATAAAATCATTCACCGTATTGGTGCTGAAATTAGCAGGGCGCGTGCCATACAGTAAAGTGTACGAATGCTCTTTAAAGAAAAAGAGGTAATCATCAATCGCACACGAAGCGGTAAAGCGGTCGTTGGAGCCGACACTGACCGCATAGGAATCCGAGACAAAGCCGCGGTAGTCGTCCCAGGTTTCAAAATTGCCCTGTGCCGAAGCCTTAATCTCGTTATTATCATTCGTAACAACCGGAAATGCATTTTCGATGTTGATATATGCGGGGTATAACTGCCGCAACCCTAAATCCTCCGCTTCGCTTGCCGGTATACCGTCTGAAGTGTAAGGCAGGTTATAGGCAGTCGAACTGAAAATCAAGTCCTTTTTAATCAGCTTGTCAATAAACTGTGCGTTATAATCCACAACAACGGAATCCGTCCACCCTTCGAGCCCCCATACATTATCCTCAGGAACCTTTGAAGCTTTCGCCACGCGCAAGAGCTGCTGCGGCAATATGTCTTCCTCTGTGCTGTAAAGCGGGTGCTTATAGTTAATCGTTTGCCCTACTGTCAGGCGGATATAATCTCCCTCGCTAAGCTCCGGGAATATCTTCTCTGTATAAGCTTCCGGGTCGTCGGAGTCTGTATCATGGTGCCGCTGTTCTCCTAAGCGAAACAGAATCACAATTTGCGGCGCGGTGATTTCCGAGACCGCTTTAGAATCATAATCAAAGGAATAGAACTTGTTATCCGTTCCAAGGAAATAGCGTGAAGCGGCAAAATCTGTCTTGGTCGGCGGGTATTTCCGGTCGCGCGCATGCAGAAAATAAAACGAACCGTCATCCCTTCGAAACGCATAGGTGAAAGTGATATTGAGCAGCGTGTCGGCATGGTCGTTATAGTAACCGCTGCCGCTTGCCGTATCCGGCACATCATACCAAGCAGTAGTTGCTTCACCGCTCTTGTACCAAAACTGCGTGCCATGAATGCTTCTGTCGTTAAGAATGACACTATCCATGCGGAGTATTTGCTGTGGCTCCATTGGGTCGTAGCTTAAGCTTTGATAATTGAATGCCTCGTTGTAGCCGAGCTCTTTGATTTTTCCGCCTTTAATGGAAATGGCAGTTGCGCTTTCGTCTCGGGGAATACAAATTATCCGATTACCCATTTC
>ONWY01000212.1 GCA_900321665.1 uncultured Eubacteriales bacterium | reverse complement strand
GCGCGTACAAAACCGGGATTGAGATTCACCCCGGTGCCACCATCGGCAAGCGCTTTTTCATTGACCACGGCCATGGAGTTGTGATTGGCGAGACAACCGAAATCGGTGATGATGTGACCATTTACCAGGGTGTTACCCTCGGCGGTACCGGCAAGGAGTGCGGCAAGCGCCACCCGACTATCGGCAACCATGTGATGATTGGTGCCGGTGCAAAGCTGCTCGGCTCCTTCAAGGTCGGCGACAACACGCGCATTGCGGCAGGCTCTGTCGTGCTCAGCGAGGTGCCCGCCAATTCGACAGCCGTCGGTTCCCCCGCAAGAGTGGTCAGAACCAAGGGGCACCGCGTGCTCGAGCTCGACCAGGTGCACATTCCCGACCCGGTCACCCGCGAGCTGCGCAAGCTGCATAAGAAAGTGGATAGGCTTTCCAAGGAAATTGAAAACCAAAGTGAAATCAAGGCGAAGGAGAATTCCTAATGATTATATACAATACCTTAACTAAGAGAAAAGAGGAGCTCAAAACCATCGAAGAGGGCAAGGTGAAAATCTATGCCTGCGGGCCGACTGTGTATAATTTTATCCACATCGGCAACGCCAGACCGATTTGTGTGTTTGATACTTTAAGAAGATATCTTGAGTACCGCGGCTTCGATGTTACCTTTGTGCAAAACTTTACCGATATTGATGATAAAATCATCAAAAGAGCCAATGAAGAGGGCATTACTTATGACGAAGTGGCAAAGAAGTACATCGCCGAGTATTGGACCGATGTGGAGGGCATGAATGTTCGCAAGGCGGATATTCACCCGAAGGCAACGGAAAACATCCCCGAAATCATTGAAATGGTTTCCGACCTGCAGGAAAAGGGCTTTGCGTATGAAGTGGATGGCGATGTCTATTTCAGAACCAAGAAATTCGAGCAATACGGCAAGCTTTCCCACCAACCGCTTGAGGATTTAGCCGCCGGTGCGCGCATTGCTATCGGCGATATCAAGGAGGACCCGATGGATTTTGCCCTTTGGAAAGCGGCAAAGCCGGGCGAGCCTTATTGGGAGTCTCCGTGGGGTCACGGCAGACCGGGCTGGCACATCGAGTGCTCTGCGATGAATCGCAAGTATCTCGGCAAGACCATTGATATTCACTGCGGCGGGCAGGATTTGATTTTCCCGCACCACGAAAATGAAATTGCGCAAAGCGAAACCTGCAACGGCGTCCCCTTTGCCAATTATTGGATGCACAACGGCTATATCAATGTCGATAACGAGAAGATGAGCAAATCCTTGGGCAATTTCAAAACCGTGCGCGATGTTGCCGCGGTTTACGGCTACGAGCCGATTCGCTACTTCATCATCAGCGCGCATTACCGCAAGCCGATTAACTACTCGATTGAGATTATCGAGCAGTGCAAAGCGTCTCTTGAGAGATTGTATAACTGCAAGGAGAATTTGGAAAACTACATCTCTTCCGCACAAAGCGCGCCTGTGGAGGCTGCTTTTCGGGAGAGTGTGGATGCAAAGAAGGCAGAGTTTATCGCTGCGATGGATGATGATTTAAACACTGCCGATGCACTTGCCGCCGTGTTCGAGCTTGTCAGAATTGCCAACACCGCCGTTGCCGAAAACAAGGGCAAGGAAAGTGCACAGTATGCGCTCGATTTATTCACGGAATTAACCTCCGTTTTAGGTCTTGTTTACCAAAAGAAGGAGGATAACCTCGATGCACAGGTGGAGGCGCTTATCGAGCAGCGCACCAAGGCGAGAGCCGAAAAAAATTGGGCGGAGGCAGACCGCATCCGCGATGAGCTGAAGGCGATGGGGATTATTTTAAAGGATACCCCGCAGGGCGTCACCTGGAGCAAAGCTTAATTTAAACCTGAAAATAAGGAAATCAGATTGGGGCGCCCTCGATACTCTCTGTATCGAGGGCGCCCCTTCCCTTGTTTTTTCCTTATTTATACATTTGTGAACAAGGTGTAAATTCGCGAAAAAACGATTGATTTTTTAATTGTTATTATGTATAATAATTAACACTGATAACCATTTTAAGGAGAAGGCTTTGGAATATTCAATTGATTATAAAGAAATATTTGAACTAACCAGGCGCTACGGCAAGCTAAAAAGCAAGTCGCTCAGCGAGAGCGGCGCGCAAAAAAAGTGCTTGAAGGGCGCCGAGCTTGCGGTGATGCTTGCTATCAAGCACATATCGACCACGCAAAGCGCCACGACCTCTTTGGTTGCGGGCGAGCTGATGATGCCGAAATCGCAGGTGTCGCGGGTGCTAAACGCGCTTGAAGGCGAGGGGCTCATTGAGCGCATCAATTCTAAAACAGACCGCCGAGCGGTATACATTATAGTGACCGAAAAGGGCAAGGCACTGCTTTTAGAGGGCGAAAATAACTACAAACGCTTTATTAACTATATTTATGACAGCATCGGGCACAGTGATTTTGAGCAGCTAATCAGAATCCTCAAAAAGGTGGAGGATGCTATGGAGGATTGCCATGATTAAATTAATCGGAAAATATTTGAAGGTATCGGTACTGCCGATTCTTCTCATCATTGCGCTGCTTGTGGTGCAGGCAATGTGCGATTTGAAGCTGCCCGATTACACCTCCTCCATTGTCAATGTCGGCATTCAACAGGGCGGTATTGCCTATGCCGCGCCGACAACAGTCAGAGAAAAGCAAATGCTGGGCATTTTGGCATTTGTTTATGATGAGCAGGATACTGCGCTCGCAGTGCCGCAGAGCATCAAGGCGGAGGATTATGATAAAATCCTCTCTTTGGTGGTGGAAAAAGGCGATAAAGAGCGCATTGAGAGCAGCTATAAAAAGCAAAATGCGGTTTACACCTTGCAGGGAAAGCCTTCTGCAGCGCTTGCAAAGGCGCTCGAGGAGCCGATTGCCATGTTTTTGGTACTTGAGAGCGCCTTTCAAAACCCCGACATGGTAGCCGCATTGGCAGGGGAGCAGCAGGGCGATATCGGCAAGATTCCGCCAAGCTTTCAAAGCTACATTAGCGTTTTCCAAACCGGCACTTATGCCGAGAAGTGGGAAGCGGTGCAGCAGATGAGCACGGCGCTGAAAAAGGTAGTCATCAACGCGCTTAAAAACAGTGACAGCTTCGACAGCCGCTATTTTTCCTACCTTTCCTTTATTTGGTG
>ONWY01000213.1 GCA_900321665.1 uncultured Eubacteriales bacterium | reverse complement strand
TACTTTGCCAGCAGCGCTTCACCCATGCAGTGGTTGAGCTTGTGCGCTCCGGAGTGGTTCAAATCCTCGCGCTTGGCATACAGCTGTACCTCGCCGCCCAGGTAATTGGAGAGCCTCTCCAGGTGGGAAATCGGAGTCGGTCTGCCCTGGAACTCGGAGCGAATGCGGCGCAGCTCCGCAATAAATTTTCTGGATTGGCAGATGGAAAAATAAGCGCTTGTAATCTCTGCCATGGCGGCTTTTAAGTTTTCATCAATATACACACCGCCGTATTTGCCGAAATAACCATCCTTATCGGGATAGTGTTGAAAATAAGTGTCGAAATCTACATTTCCGATTTTCATATGCTTTACCAACCTTTGAAGTTTCTTTGTTTTATACACAAGTATGTGCAACGGATATGTTGCGAATAGTCACATTATATCATTAAGTGTTTTTTTATGCAAATATTATTTCAAAAAGAAGAAAATGCCTGCTGCACAAAGAGGAAAAGGAATGTCGAAAAGCCGACATTCCTTTTCCTTTTTCAGCTACCGAGGAGTAGCGCCCAAATCACTCCCCGAAATTAGCTATCCAACTGAAGCTGCTTGTCAGCAACGCCAACAACAGCGTGAACAAATCTTGCTTATTCAGCTTTCTGCTTTCCTTTTTCATCACTCTCACCCGTTTACTATATATGCGACCATGCGCTCGCCACTTTCGCTGAGTGCATAAATCCTCCACTTGCCGTCTTTCTCAAAATGCACCAAGCCCGCTTCGCTGAGTATTTTCAAGTGGTGCGATAAGGTCGGTTGAGAAATATTAAGTGCATCCATAAAATCGCACGCATTTGTCGCTCCCGAAGAGAGCATCAGCATAATTTTTACCCGGCTCTCATCCGACAGCGCCTTGCACACCTTCGCAAAAGCGACCGCTTTTTTGCTCTGGTCAGCGCGCAAGCGCTTTGTATTTCTATTCATTTAATCCCCCGCGCTGCCAAGCGCCGATGAGCCGCGCCCGGCTCATTTGATGTTACCATACTATTATATATTAAAAATTGTCAATTTGTCAATATGTATTTTAGAAATATATAAAATATTTTTTACTGTAATTAAGCCGATTTTTTAAAGTATATTTATTTATACATTTCAATATATAAATTTTAAATTATTTCAATTAATATATTTATATTTATCAATATATAAAGCAAAAAAAGAAAACCTGCCTTATCTTTTCGGCAATGCACCTGTCTGAAGCTCACCGCGCAGTAAAAATGCCGGTGAAGGTTGCCCTTCACCGGTTGTGTGCATTTTTTCACTCGCAGCGGAACGCTGCGCGATTATATTTTTTCGTAGCTACCGTCATCTGCTTGCCTGAGAATGGTTTTACCGTCAAAGGAAATGTAATATTTCCCCACCGGTGTGATAGAGAAGGTGCCGTCATCATTCTCCTTTTTCTCGGCGGCAATGACCTGCACATAGTCCGCGCCCTCAATCACATATGCCTGCTGCGCGACCATAAAATCATACTTTTCCTTTTCCTTGTCCAAGCCGAGCTGCTTGTCGGAAAGTGCCTTGATGGTTTCAATCGCTTCGCTGTCTTTCACCGCAGCGGCTTTGGTGGCATCCTCTCCGGTAACGACCTGCGTGCTGCCCTCTTTGGTGCCCTGCGCGCCTGCACTGCTATCAAGCGAGGTACCGGGGTCGCCGTTGCCCTCGCCGATGCTTCTTGCAAGCACAATACCGCCGACAATCACTGCCACTGCCAGAACGGCAAGCGAAATAATCAACATCCATTTAGGGGAGCTGCCCGCCTTTTCGGTGCCGGCGGGCTGCGCCGGATTCCCGCTTTCTTCATCCGGTATCAAGTTTTTTTGCTTCTCGGCAGCAGTGGTTTCCTGTGCGCCGGTTGCTTCTTTTTCATTCACTTGTTTCATTTTCTCAGCCATTTTATTACCTCAATTTAATGATTTCTTTTACTTATAATCATTATAAATCATTCTAATCACAAATGCAACACACTTGAAAAAAATCGCGCTTTCGGCTATGATAGGGTGAGTACAAAGAGCAGCTGTGCTCTCCGCATGAAAGGAGCCTCCCATGAAACCGATTGCCACCATTTTAACCGATTTTCCCGAAAAATTCGGCATACCGCGCCAAAGCGGCATAGTCGAGGAGCTCGAGGGCAAAATCATCTTTGAGCCGCCCTATCGCAATGCCGATGCACTAAGAGGATTAGAGCAGTTTTCCCACCTTTGGCTTATCTGGGAATTTTCCGCTAATGAGGAGAAGCCCTTTTCCCCCACCGTGCGCCCGCCGCGGCTTGGCGGCAACACGCGCATGGGTGTCTTTGCCACGCGCTCTCCCTTTCGCCCCAATCGCTTAGGGCTCTCAAGTGTCAGCCTCAAGCACATCGATTTCGAGTGCGCACAAGCACCTGTCATTTATGTTGGCGGTGCGGATTTGATGAACGGTACCCCGATTTTCGACATCAAGCCCTATGTCCAAGCGGATGTACACGAGGATGCGCGCTTCGGTTTTACCGAGCAGGTGGCATTTGCGCACTTGCAAGTCCATATCCCCGAGGCACTCGCCGCGCAAATGGGAGAGAAGCTGCCGGCACTGGTAAAGGTGCTCGAAAACAAGCCCATTCCTGCCTACCAAAGTGACCCCGCGCGCATCTACGGCATGGCATTTGCACAAAAGCAAATCAAATTCCGCGTGGTCGGGGATACCTTAGAGGTTATCGATATTATCTAAAAGAAAGAGCTATCTCTGCGCGAGATAGCTCTGTTTTTTTGCATTGCTTCTTATTTCTTTTTATCGTCGTCGGGCTTCGGCATCGGCCGCAAAGCGGGCTGCTTGGCTTCACTCGCCGCTTGCTTTGCCGCGGGAGTGCCCTTGCCGGCAGTCTCTTTCTTGGAGCTGCTGTTTTTAATCGAAACACCGCCATAGTGGTAATCGTATGCCTTGTACCTCGAAAGACCGATGGAGGAGAAGTTAGAGGAGTCGGTGATAATGGTACCGAGAATATTACCGTCTAACCTGCGGATATCATCAATAATCTTTTGAATGTCGCCGTATTCCGTGCGGTTCTGGCGCACGATGAATACCACGCCGTCAAGCTTCGGTGCCAAAACGGTTGCATCGGTCACAACGCTTGCAGGC
>ONWY01000218.1 GCA_900321665.1 uncultured Eubacteriales bacterium | reverse complement strand
AAAAAGAAGTTTAGCGTACGCTGTCTGGCAGCAGTTCTGTGTACTCAAAGATAGTTTTGGTCATGTTCTAAAGGCGTGATTGAATCGACAAACCGTCCCCCGACCTTTCCTGCAAATCTATTATATCAGGTTTTCATTCATTGTGTGTGAATAATAATTCATGCGTTGTTCTTTCACTCCTTTTAAAAGTGGAAGAACCGTCCCCCGTGTTTTCCGCAAACACAAACATAGGGGGGCTGTCTCAACAATTTTGTTGAGACAGTCCCCCTTGATTTCAATGTCGTAAACTTAAGGCAATTTTTCGGGAAGTGAGTCTGAACGCAGTAAGCCCACAATAATCCCTCGTCTATTAAAATAGTAGAAAAAATGTTATTATTTTTATGTAACTCTTTTAAATTTTATTTATTTAACGTTTTTCGGTTGAAACAGAACACGCTTTCTGCTACAATCAATGAATAAAAGTTTTAGTTGTAAAATATTCAATTTGGAGAAAAAGTGATGAAAAGAATAAGACAACTAATCAGTATTCTGTTGACGGCGGCGTTGTTGTCAGGCGTGCTTTGTTTTAGCGGCGCGAATGCGGCAAATACTGCCGAAATTACCGCTGACTATAAAAATTTAAACTCCAAAAACTGGATGTCAGCCATTGCGGACAGCCGCTATCTTTGCGAAATCAATCTTCCCGGTTCACATGACAGCGCAACCGCATATTGCAAAAACACAACAAACAACCATGCCGAATTCTTCGGCTTTCCTGTATTGAATACGGGTAAATATGCAAAAACGCAGTCGCTCACGCTTGCAAAGCAGTTAGAGGCCGGCGTGAGGTATTTGGATTTGCGTTTTTCTCCCGCACAGGGAAAATTGCTGCTTTGTCACGGCAACAGGCAAAAGGCGGCGTATGGCCTTTATGCGGCGGGCGTATTAAGCTTACTTCATCCGGTATTTTTGTTAGCGGTGTGTTTTATTGCTCATTTAGATATAGAGTTTTATGCGTATGAAGATGAGGCATGCACCGTTCCGTTAACGAGTGAGAGCGTGCTGGAACAGGTAAAAGACTTTTTAAAAGAAAACCCGAGCGAGTGCGTGATTATTACCGCAAAACAAGAAAACGGCGATAATGAAGAATTTGTAAAACTCCTTCGGGAGCAGATACAGCAATTAAAAACAGAAAAAAACCCTGCTACAAACGAGGCGTATTTATATACTCAAAACGGCGCAGGCGTTTATACAAAAATGCCTTCTCTTTCGGAAGTAAGGGGAAAAATTGTTTTAATGACCCCCGCATATGAAACGCTGGGGGCGGGAGATATGCTGGATGCCGGCAACGGCGCAGGGCAAACCGCCTTTATGGGAATGCCTTTTTATTATGAAAACCACTGGAATGTGACGGCAAAGAAAAAAATAGAATATATTAACGATTTTATTCAAACACATTCTACCGATATGCAGAAAAACCCGACAAAACATTTGCCTTATGCCAATGTACTCAAAACCAACTCAAACACGGCAATGCGCCAAAGTCCTTATGAGATTGCAACACAGGTAAATCAAAGTCTGTATGCGCCCGGTCACCTTGTGAAAGGGCGTTACTACGGCTGGATTATGGGCGATTTTATGGATGAAGAAACTTGCAGCGCCATATGGCAGACTAATTATTTTGTATTTGAATAACATCATAGAAATCAGCAAAACACCCTAAAAGGAACAGTACGATGGAAAAAATAGCATTTTTTATTCGGCAGGTTTTAATTATTTGGTTTGCGCTTGTTGCGTGGATTGGCGGCGTCGTGTCGGGTGAGCCGTCTATCACCTCCGGAAATATGGAAATCACCCACACACTTGAGTATAACTATGGTGAGGGCGTCAGTTTTTGCCAGGGGCTTGCGACGGACGGAAAAGTTTTTTACGGCATCGGGGCATATAAGTTTCTTGACTACAATGCCATTACGAAAATTGATATAGAAAGCGGCGAAATTCTTGAGTGTAAAGAGATGTGCCTGCCCAAAGAATTGTTGCTTAAAGGTTATTCGCATCTCGGTGACGGGTGCTTATATAACGGCAAACTGTATATCGCGTTAGAGGATTTCGGGTTTCGCCATCCCGGCGTGATTGCGTATGACCCGCAAACGCTGGAGTATATTGATTTTCATACTTTGCCCGAAGAGGGGCGCGGGAACGGGCGCATTCCCTGGTGTGTGATTCAGGATGATATTTTGTATTACTCTCAATCTAATGATGTGGATGAGATTCGTATGCTCAATTTAAGCGATTTTTCGTACCGTGGCACTTTGAAAATTGATACAACGCTTTTCAAGGTGCAAGGCGGCGAAATTTATAACGGTACACTTTATATGGTGACGAATTCCGGTTACCGCAATAAAACGATGTATGCGGTCAATTTACAAACCGGCCATGTGGAAGAAACTTTTGTGCGCTGTACCGGCAGGTTGGATGCAGAGGGTGAAGGCATTGCCATTTGCCCGCTGAAGGATGGCTCGGTGTTTCACATTATTGATGTCGGTTCCAAGGTGAGGATTATCAGTTACCGACCCACGCAGTAATTCTTTAATGCCGGTCGGAATATGAAATCAATACCACCCGTTTGACGGGTGGTATTGATTTAGTTTTTAGTTTTTAGTTTTTAGTGTTTAGTTGAGGGCACATTCGCGCTTGGTTGTAAAGATTTCTCGGTTGCGTTTCGCATGACGCGAGATATGTAAAAAAGCCGCCAGCCGCCGACTGCCAGCCGCCGGCAGCCAGCCGCCGACTGCCTGTGAGGTGAAAGGGGACGGTTAGCGTGAAAGTTTCTTTCACGCAATGATGTTTGCCTACGGCAAGTGATGTTACCTGCGGTAGTGATGTCGCTTACGCTAATGATGTTTTGCTCCGCAAAGTGATCCGCAAACATTGCATCATTGCAGCAAGCATTGCTGCTACATCATTTCGGCTTTAGCCGATACATCATTGGTGCATGGCACCAACATCACTTATATTTGCTTACTGACTTTCATTTGTTGTGTGTGAATGAAAGAAACAGGGAGGGCACAGAGACCCTCTCCTACATAATTAGAGCGAAGCGGAGAAATGGGGTCCCCGAAAAGTATTG
>ONWY01000220.1 GCA_900321665.1 uncultured Eubacteriales bacterium | reverse complement strand
CCCCTCTTTTTTCCAGCCGCCGAATGACATCCAAAAACAAATCATACTGCAACCTGGTGTAGACCTCGCCCTGCTCGCCGCAATCCGCTACCGCAAAGTGTTGGAAAATGCCCTGCGGATAAAGCCCCGGCAGCTTGCACGCAGCCTCCATCGCATCAATGCTCGCAGCATCATCCTCACTGTCCTGGTACAAAAAGCCGATGCGCGACATACCGGTATCCACCTTAATGTGGATATTGACCTGCACGCCCTGCTCGAGAGCTTGCGCGGAGAGCTGCGCGGCATACTGCGCATCAAACACCGCTTGCGCGATGTTATTATATGCCAAAACATTTGCCAGCTGTGCCGGTGTGTAGCCGAGGATTAAAATCGGCGTGTCCACGCCGCCTTCGCGAATTTGCAGCGCCTCCTCTATGTTGGAAACGGCAAACCACTCGCAACCCTTTTCGGAAAAAATGCGCGCGTAAGCCAGCGCTCCGTGGCCGTAGCCATCCGCTTTAATGACACCCATCATTTTCACACCGTCTCTGAGCATAGAGCGGCAAACATCATAATTTTTGGCAATGGCATCTAAATCAATTTCAGCCCAAGTTCTCTTTAAAAATTGTTCCATAATTCACTGTTGCAAATAAGCGGTAATGCTTGCAAAATCCTCCATTGTAAATTTTTCGGCTCTGATGCTTGGCTCAAACCCGAGCGACTCCAACATCGCTATCACCTCTGCCTTAGGCATGCCGAGCCCTGCCGAGAGCGAATTTGCGGCTGCTTTGCGGCGCTGCAAAAAGGCGGCTTTTATCACCTTAAAAAACAGCGTTTCATCCGCCACGGCAACCGGCGGAGCTTCTCGCACCTGCAGCTGAATGACCTCGCTATCTACCTTCGGCGAGGGCAAAAAGCTCTCTTTTGGCACGAAAAACAGCTCTTTTGCCTGCGCATAGTAATTGACCGCTGCCGTCACCGCGCCGGCTTGCTTTGTGCCGACCGCGGCGCAAAGCCGCTCTCCCGCTTCCTTTTGCACCATCACGGTAATGCTCTCCAGCGGCAAGTCGCTTTCCAAAAGCGCCATAATCACCGGCGAGGTGATATAATACGGTAAATTGGCACAGACCTTCACCTTGCGCGCACCGGAAAAGTGCTCCGCAAACAGCTGCACCAAGTCTAACTTTAAAATATCGCCTTCCACAAGCTCAAAATTGTCAAAATCCGCAAGCGTATCGGCTAAAATTTCGGGCAAGCGCTTGTCGAGCTCCACGGCGACCACCTTCCCGGCGCGCGCGCAAAGCTCCGCTGTCAAAACCCCGATACCGGGACCGATTTCAAGCACATAATCCTCCTTGCTCAGCGCCGCCTCCCGCGCAATGGCAGGGCAAATGCCGCCATCCACAATAAAGTTTTGCCCGAGCGCTTTGGAAAAAGAAAACCCGTGCTTTTTTAAAATCAGCTTTATATCGTCAATATCCCAAAGATTATACATAAAATATCCCTTTTTAATATATTAAATATTATTTTACCATATTCTCTTTCTTTTTTCCACCCGCTTGTTGACAAATATTTGATTTTCGGGTTACAATTAAGTTATGAAAAATGTCTTGCATGAAAATACAACCGAACAAGAAATTGCTTTGCTCGCCGCCGTGGATTGCGGCGAGTATGATGCCGAGAGCTCTATGCGCGAGCTTGAGGAGTTGGCAAAGAGCGCCGATGCCGCTGTGGCGGCAACCGTTATCCAAAAGCGCGAGCGCCCGAGCCCTGCGACCTACCTTGGCGAGGGAAAGCTCGCACAAATCAAGGAGCAGTGCGAGCAGCTTGGCGCAAATGTGCTGATTTTTGACGGCGAGCTGACCCCGAGCCAACAGCGCAATATCGAAAACCTGACCGATATGAAGGTGGTGGACCGCACCGAGCTGATTTTGGATATTTTTGCGCGCCGCGCCCGCTCGGGCGAGGGCAAGCTGCAGGTGGAGCTTGCACAACTCAATTACCGCATCACCCGCTTGGGCGGTCAGGGAAAAATGCTCTCGCGCCTTGGCGGCGGTATCGGCACAAGAGGTCCCGGCGAAAGCAAGCTTGAAAGTGACAAGCGGCACATTCGCCGGCGCATTTATGCGCTCGAAAACGAGCTCAAAGAGGTGGAAAAGCGCCGCAATTTCCTGCGCCGCAGGCGCAAGAAAAACGGGGTGACCACCTGCGCGATTGTCGGCTATACCAATGCCGGAAAATCCACCCTGCTAAATGCGCTGACCGGCGCCGGTGTGCTGGCACAAGACAAGCTCTTTGCGACCCTTGACCCCACAGCGCGCGCTTTGATGCTGCCCGACGGCAGAAAAATCATGCTCGTAGATACCGTCGGCTTCATCAGCCGCCTGCCGCACCAGCTGGTGGAGGCCTTTAAATCCACCTTGGAGGAAGCGGTGGGCGCAGACTTAATTTTCAATGTCTGCGATGCCTCCGACCCGGCATGCGCCGAGCAAATCAAAGTGACAACCTCGCTGCTCGGAGAGCTCGGTTGCGAAAACACACCGATTATCACCGTTATGAACAAATGCGACCTGGTCCCCGAGATATACACCATTCCCACCTTGGGCAACACGGTCTTTATCTCGGCAAAGGAAGGTGTCGGCTTTGATAAGCTGCTCGCTAAGGCGGTGGCGCTCCTGCCGGCAGATACCCTGAGCGCGACACTGTTAATCCCCTTTGCAGACGGCGCAAAAATCGCCCCCTTGCGCGAGCATGCTGCCATTCATGCGCAGCGCTTTACCGAGGAGGGAACGCTGCTTGAGCTAACCGCGCCGAAAACCGTACTTGCCGCCTACAGGCGGTATATCATTCACCCCACCGAATCATCAGATGATGAAAGATTTTAAAAAACTCACTTGAATCACTTCAAGTGAGTTTTTTATTTTGTTATTTCGTTTTTACCGTGATATTATCTTTCACGGTGTATTTATTCCACCCGGTGGCATTATGCGCCCGCACAAGGAAGGCATAGCGCGTGTTCGGTTGCAGATTCCCGACAGTATAGGAAAGCGCATTAACATTAGCAAGCTTTGTGTAGCTGCTCGACTTGCTGTTATACAACCACACA
>ONWY01000285.1 GCA_900321665.1 uncultured Eubacteriales bacterium | reverse complement strand
AGGGAGGGGGGACCGCTTGCGGTGGGCGGGTAGTTGTTTTTACTGAGTTTGTGGGGATTTGACTACCCCTCAGTCTTGCTAACGCAAGACAGCTCCCCTTGTGAGGGGAGCCGTTAAAAGGTTGCTAATTTATCTGCCCTCAGGCAGACAAATTAGAATTTACCAAAAGGAGTATTACAATGGGAATTATAAAGGCGGCAGGCGGTGCGCTTGGCGGTGTAATGGCGGAGCAGTGGCTCGAAATGTTTTATTGCGACGCCATCGATGAAGAGATGCTTGCGGTTAGAGGCAAAAAGCGCATGGGCGAAAACACTGCCAACACGCAAGGCGAAAACAACATCATCAGCGACGGTTCGATTATTGCCGTTAACGAAGGGCAGTGCGCCATTGCTATAGAGCACGGCAAAGTCATCGGTTTTTTTGATACCCCCGGCGAAAATGTTTTTCACAGCGAGCACACCGGCAGTATTTTCGGCAAAGGCGGGCTCAAAAGCATTGTGGGGCAAACGGTTGAGCGCTTCGGCTTTGGCGGCGACGCGCCGATAAACCAATATATTATGTACCTTGATTTGCGCGAGCACACCGGCAACCCCTTTGCTTTTACCATGCCGCTGCACGCGCGCAACCTTGAAACCGGGTTGGATTTGGATGCCACCGTGGAAACTTCGGGCATGTTTTCTTTTCGCATTACCGCGCCGCTCGTGTTTTATAAAAATATTTGCGGGCTTCGCACAAGCGAAGTGCCGAAAAAATTAGTTCTGCCCCAAATTGTGGCAGAACTGCAAAGCGCCGCGGCGCAGGCGCTGAGCGTGATGTGTGCGAACGGTGCGGCGCCTGCGGAACTGCCAATGCAAATTCCGCTTCTTACCGAAAAACTGCAGGAAGTGCTGACGGAAAAGTGGGCAGAACTGCGCGGCTTTTTGCCCGTGAGCATTGCCTTTGACGGATTGCATTTACAGCAAAAAGATGTGCACACTTTCCAACAAGCCGAGCGCGCCTCTATGCTCAAAGACCCGACAATGGCGGCTGCCACCCTTGTCGGCGCCGAGGCGGATGCCCTGCGCACGGCTGCCTCAAACCCCGGCGGTGCCGGCACGGCGTTTGCCGGTATGCACTTTGCCGCACAGGCAGGCGAAAACCCGCTCACCGCACCCGCGGCGGCAAACAAACCCGCCCTTTGGCGCTGCAGTTGCGGCAATTACAACACCGCAAACTTTTGCGAAAACTGCGGCAAAAAACGCAGTTGAAACCCATCTGAAATCCGTCAACTGTAAATTGAATACTAAATAAACGGAAGCGATTCGCTTCCGTTTATTTTCTGCTTTTTACCACGATTCCGAGGCTTCTCGCTTCGCTCACAAGTTCCGTGCGCGTTTTAAAACCCGTTTTTTCCATCAGGTGTTGAATGTGGCTTTTCACCGTGGCAACCGACAGGTGCAGCCGCTCGGCAATGGCGGCATTGGTATCGCCCGTGGTGAGTTCTTTGAGAATATCCAACTCACGCTCGGTAAATTCGTGGTTTGTGGTGTTGCCGATATGAATGAGAGGCGTTTCATCGGGGTAAATGTGCTCACCCGCCATGGTGCGCTCCATTACATCTAAAATACTGTCTTTTTGCCCGTCTTTATACCAAAAAGAATCCACACCGATGCTCCTTGCCCTGGCAATCCAGGAATATTCCGGCATAGAGGTGACAATCACTATTTTGATGTCGGGATAGGCTTTTTTGATTTCGCTTGCGGCGTCTAACCCGCTGTGCCCGAGTTCGGTCAACACATCCATCAAAATTAAATCCACCTTGTTTTTTTGACAAACGGACAGGGCTGCCGAAGCATTGGAAATTGAAAGCAGGTGATTGAATTTTTCGCTTGCGCGAATGTAGATTTCAAACAATTCCCGCGGCATATCCTGGTCTTCTACAATTAATACATTTATCGGCATAAAAACCTCCGATGAACTTGTACGCTTACATTCTTTATATTCATTATACCTTATTATCATAAACCACACATCAGCCAAAAGGATGAATTTAGCGGGCTAACGCCCTTTAAAGAAGAAAGAAAAAAGAAAAAAGAAAAATGAATGGCGGGACACCCGCACCCGATTTATATAACAATCCATCCG
>ONWY01000224.1 GCA_900321665.1 uncultured Eubacteriales bacterium | reverse complement strand
GGCCGTAAGGGACTGGCGTCTGACCGCCAAGCCCTGCTCCACTGCCTTTTGCTCTAAGTCAATCACAGTGCCGTCATTGAGCTTAAATTCATTCACATCCACATCGAGCTCTTGCAAGCACAAGCCGGCAATGGAAATTCTGTCGACAGTGTTCATGGTGCCGGCGTCAAAGGCATCCTTCACGCTTTGCACATAGGCATCCTTAAAGGGTGCGCCATCACCATCGGCATACAAGAACAGCAGAAAATCATAGCCGTCCGCCGCGGTAAAGGCGGTTTTTTCACCATAGAGATAATCTCTTGCCGCCTCCATTTTCGCATACACTTCATCTGTTTTATCGCTCGCAAATGCCGCCATGGGAAGCAGGCTGACAATCAAGAGCACAGATAAAGCAATCGCAATTACTTTTTTCATCTTTTTTCCTCCTTATATTTTTAAAATATAACACTATTTCATTTTCGGCACTTTGCGCGCCGAAAACATTTCCGATTTAACCGGCTTTGTAGATAAACTCGACATGGTCGCCATCCGAAAGCGTATATTTATCGCAAGCCTTCGGCGGATAATTACCGTTGACCGTGTAGGTCCAGCCGCTCATCTTGCCGACTTCCTTTTCCGCCAGACCGCCGATGGAGCTGACATACATTCCATACATCGTATTGCTCGCCACAACCGCAACACCGTTTGCCTCGCAGCACTGAAGCAGCGCATCGTAAACACTCGCGCCCTTGCTGACGCTGACACCCGCGCCCCTTAAAAAGTAGCCGGAGCCGGGCACGCCCTCCACTTCGCCGACTGCTGCAGAGCAGTTGATGGTAAAGCTGGCATCGACCGTGCTCTTGGGCGGATTGGTTTTTTTCTGTGTGGCAGGCTGCTGCTTTTTCGTGGTTGTTTGCTTGCCGGCAGCGCCTTGCTGCCCGCCGGAAGCGTTACCGCCGCCTTTGTCGGCACTGCCGCCTGCATTGGCGCCGCCCTCGTCTGCCGCGGCACCCTTCTCGGTGGTCTTTTTTTCGCCTTTTTTGGTAGTGGCGGTATCTTTACCGCTGCTCGATGGCGATGATTGCTCCCCCGCCGCCGCAGTAGTAGCGCTTTGCGAAACTGCCTCGCTTGCAGCCTGCTGCCGCGCGCGCGAGCAAGCGCAAATGCTGATGCTCAACAGCAGCGCAAGTGCGATGCACAAGCTCTTTTTAAACATAAAAAATCCTCGCTCTCAGAGCAAGGATTGGTGCACAAATAAAGCGATGAAAATCGCGCCTTGTCATTCTCTATCATTGCCCTAAAGAATCAACATCTTCAAATCGCGGCTCGTCTCCTGACTTATGAAGGGGTTGCCCCCCGAGGTGCCTTCTTTTGCAATGGCACAGTCCTCTTTACTCAAATACAGTAATGGCGATTGTGCAGGATTTTCACCTGCTTCCGATTTACACTTTTGTTACAAAGCCACCACGATTCATTCAATTGTTAGTTTTATTATAGCATTATCGCTTTGCGTTGTCAATTCTTCCAAGCCATTTTGTACGAAGAGTGTCGATTCGCCCTGTCGCCTTTACAGCTTTGCCAAAGAGGCGTTTTTATATGATTCATCATCCGTCACCTCTTTGATTACCTTGATTTGCTTTGGGAATGTAATCGGCGCAGCTTCATCACTGAGCTCGATTTCGGCAATCGCCTTATCGTTCCAGAAGGGGTAAACATCAATTTCAAAATACTGATTTTCATATGTCAGGCAATACCTGTCCTTTCGGATTTGGCGCCTGGTTGTATCGGCATTCATCAACAGCCGAATATATTCGTTTTCCGATAATCTGCGCTCAATTTCCACCCGCTTTAACGGGCTGAGCTTGCGCTTCGTGGTTTGAAAGTAGACATAGTGCCCGGCAAAGCCGCGCTGGCGAATACGCACCTCTTCCTCCTCATTTTCCGAGCGCAGGTATGTTTGGATAATCTCAACGCGCTGACAATTCGGGTTGGACTCAAGCCATTTGATATCCGGGTATTCAATTAAAAACTTGCGCTCTATTTCGAGCGGCTCCGGCTCACCGAGGAAGGAGGAAATCTCGGCAATCAAGCGCTTCATCTTACCCTCAAAGTCCGAGGAATTATCGATAACACGCAGGTGCGGGTGCCCTGTCCAAGCGGAAATGAGCTTATCATCCAATGCCGCCGCTTCTTCGGCGCTTTCGGTTCTCGCGGCATTATTGGCTGTCGTGTAAAACTCTTTCGCACCCTTCGCCGCGCTGACTAAGTGAAAAACGGCATCGTAATTATCCCGCAGCTCGATTTCATTTGTCCCGAGATTGGAAACCACCCGGGCAAATTCAAGGCTGTCCATATATGCCTTGTTATCTAATGCACCGCGGTCACAAACAATCAAAACCTTTGCCGTGTCCATCGTCTTTGCCGCCTGCTCAAACACCTTCTCCTTCTCCAATTGCAAGCGCAGCTGGCATTTTTGGTACTCCCCGTTTGTTCCGCATGTCCACGGTGCCACACCGCCTGTAATCAGGTCTGTCGCAACCTCCGAAACAAACAAAACCGTGTATCCCATTTGTGAAAAAGCCCCTTGAATGCGGCTCATTGCGGTACTTTTCCCGGCACACGGACCGCCTGTAATCACAATTTTTGAAATTTCCACTATTTTTTCTTCCTCTCTTTTTTGCAACACTTCATCCACGCTGAGCTCAAACACTGCCGCGAGCTTTCGGACCGTTTCCACGCTCGGTTTTGCCTTGCCGACTTCCCATTTGGAAACCGCCTTGTTGGTCACACCGACTTTTGCTGCAAGCTCCGCTTGGGAAAGCCCTGCCCTTGTGCGCAGTTTTAAAATGTAGTTTCCGAATTTGTAATCGTTCATCCGTGCCTCCTTGCACATATATTATCTTACAACCGACAACAAAACACAAGAGGGCGGCTGTCGAATAGCGGTAGAAAGTTGATGAAAGCTATGGGTATAAGGAGTCGAACCTTTTAGTCTCTCGCTTGTTATTTTTGGCTAATTTACTCGATTTTTCTTTGCTTGGCGTCAGCCAAGCGGCATCAA
>ONWY01000226.1 GCA_900321665.1 uncultured Eubacteriales bacterium | reverse complement strand
ATTTATATAACAATCCATCCGAGTGCTTTTCATCCACATCCATTTACACAAGGATGAATAAAAAAGCTTGTATCTACACCATTTTCAAAGTAATAACTCGGAGTGGAATACGTGCACTTTCATTTATTAGAGCGAAGCGAAGCGGAACGAGTGCGAGTGCCTCGCCCACCATTCTTATTTCTTCTTTCTTATTTCTTCTTTCAGCGAGTAAAACGAGCGACTAAATTCTAATTTATCCGCGATAAATTAGAATTTGAATAAAAAAAGAGGTGTTTTTATGACTTGGTTTAAAGAAAGCTTCGGCATGCGGCTTACCGATACCGTATGCCCGAATATCTACCAAAGCGGTGGTATTCGCATCAGTGTGATTACCGAAAGGCTGTTGCGCGTTGAGCGCCAAAGTGAAGCGCATTTTTGTGACAAGCCCACCCAAGCGGTACTGCACCGCGATTTGGGGAAGGTAACCTTTTCCGCCGCGCGCAAAAACGGTATGATTTGCATCAATACCGCGCTTGCCAGGCTGATTGTGGATGAAAACACCGGTGAAATGCGCCAGGCAAAATGCAAGCGTGCCCCGCGCGCAAGCGAGGGCGGCACTGCCGCAGCCGAGGGCACCGAGACCATACTCACCATCACCGATATTCACGCAGGCAACCTCGGCGGTACCGTGCGCACATTAGACAATGTAAAGGGTGCCACGAAGCTAAACGAAGGCATCCTCTCGCGCGCAGGCGCCGCGATGTTGGATGACTCTGCCTCCTTCACCTTAGAGGAGGACGGCACCGTGCAGCCGCGCAGGAAAAAGGGAAGCGATATTTACTACTTCCTTTACGGTCACGATTACACCGGTGCGGTGCGCGATTTTTACCGCATTTGCGGCAACACGCCGCTCCTGCCGCGCTTTGTGCTCTCGAATTGGTGGAGCCGCTACAAGGCATACACCCAAGAGGAATACCTTGCTTTGATGCGCCGCTTCCAAAAAGAGGAAATCCCCATCAGCGTGGCGACGGTGGATATGGATTGGCACTGGGTGGATATCAAGAAGCAATTCGGCAAGCAGGCAAATGAATTTGATGCTTCGCGCCTGAGCGCGCGCTACCTCTTCGAGTACCTCGCCACCCCGGGCTGGACAGGGTACTCCTGGAACACCGAGCTATTCCCCGATTACAAAGCGTTTTTAAACGAGCTGCACGCGATGGGCTTAAAAATAACACTCAATTTGCACCCCGCTGCCGGCGTGCGCTATTTTGAAGATATGTATGCGGATTTTGCCGCGTTTATGGGCACCGATGCGAGAAGCAGGCAACCCATCCCCTTTGATATTCACGACCCGAAATTTATTGAGGGCTATTTCAAATTCCTTCACCATCCGTATGAAAAAGACGGTGTCGATTTTTGGTGGATGGATTGGCAACAGGGCACCAAATCCGCCCTCAAGGGGCTTGACCCGCTGTGGGTGCTCAACCACTACCACGTGCTCGATAACGGCAAGCGCGGCAAGCGCGGCATTTTGCTCTCGCGCTTTGCGGGCGCAGGCTCGCACCGCTACCCGATCGGCTTCTCGGGTGACACGGTGATGTGCTGGGCTTCCCTCAAATTCCAGCCCTACTTCACCGCTACCGCCTCCAACATCGGCTACAGCTGGTGGAGCCACGATATCGGCGGCCACATGCTCGGCTACAATGATGACGAGCTCTACACCCGCTGGATTCAGTACGGTGTCTTTAGCCCGATTATGCGCCTGCACTCCTCAAATAACGAATTTATGGGCAAAGAGCCCTGGCGCTACGGTGCCGAGGCGGAGCGCTGTGCAAAAGATGCCCTGCGCCTGCGCCATCGCCTGCTGCCCTACCTTTACACCATGAATTACCGCACGCACACTGAGGGAAGAGCGCTTATAGAGCCAATGTACTACCACTACCCCGAAAGCGAGGGTGCATACACCGTAGCGAATGAATACTGCTTCGGCTCGGAGCTGATTG
This sequence comes from uncultured Eubacteriales bacterium, assembly GCA_900321665.1. Taxonomy (GTDB): domain Bacteria; phylum Bacillota; class Clostridia; order Oscillospirales; family Acutalibacteraceae; genus RUG714. Next base: position 1,034 of record ONWY01000226.1, on the reverse strand, counting down.
TGGCACCGATTACCGAAAAGCGCAACAAAACCACCCTCCTTGCCGGCACGGAGCTTTGGTTGCCGGAGGGCAGGTTTACCGATATTTTCACCGGCAGGATTTACGAGGGCGAGGGCATGCGCCGGGTATACCGCGACTTATCCTCCATCCCCGTGCTTGCGCGAGCCGGCGCCATCATCCCCTTGGCGGCAGACGGCAGGCATAATGATGTCACCAACCCCGAGGCGCTGGAGCTGCTCATTTACCGCGGCAACGGCAGCTTTACCTTGTACGAGGACGACGGCGAAAGCATGGCATACCAAAGCGGTGCCTTTTGCAAAACACGCTTTCGGGTGAGCGAAAGCGAAGATAAGCTGATCTTTGAAATCGCGCCGAGCGAGGGCGATGCAAGCGTGGTGCCGAAAAAGCGCAGCTACACACTCTCCTTTAAGGATATCACCGCGGCAAAGAGCTTAACGGTGTATATCAACGGCAGGCGCGTGAAAACCGATAGAGATACAAAAGACTGCGTACGCCTGCACCTGTCGGCGAAGCCGGGCGATAAAGTGCGCGTTACCCTCGGCGGCATTACTGCCCTGCAAAATCCGCCGCTAAAAGAAGCACTGACCGACCTCATTTCGCGCTTGCAGGGCTCGAATATGAAAAAGCAGGCAGTTTTCGGCGCGTTGCTCAAAAATGAAACCATCCCCGCCGGCATTTCTCCTGCCGTTGCAGGGGCGATTGAGGAGATATTAAGAGGTTAAGATGGCAAAAAAAAAGAAAGAGGATATCACCAATGTGATGCGCATCATCTCGAGCGCGGGTGTGCCGTTTCGCGATTATGCCTACGATAACCTGCTGCTCAGTGCCGAGGAGGTTGCCGCGGCGCTGGGGCAAGAGGTCGGCAGGGTGTTTAAAACCCTTGTCACTGTCGCAAAAAGCGGCAAATACTATGTCTTCATGGTACCCGCCGCTGCAGAGCTGGATTTAAAAAAGGCGGCAAAAGCCGCCGGCGAAAAAAGTGTGGAAATGCTCCCGCAAAAAAAGCTGTTCCC
>ONWY01000228.1 GCA_900321665.1 uncultured Eubacteriales bacterium | reverse complement strand
ATAGACATGCAAACTTGAAGTACAAGTACGAAAGCAGAAATTTTCGGTGCAGAGGGTACTATGTGGATACGGTTGGTAGAAACAAAAAAGTAATTGCAGAATACATCAGAAATCAGTTAGAAGAGGATTTTGTAAGTGACCAAGTGAGTATGAAAGAATATATTGACCCGTTTACGGGTAGTAAGAATAAGTAGGCAAAAATAGACAGCCGTACGTGAGCGGCTGCCTGAGATAGTGAGCGAAATTAAGTTTTCGGTAGCCCCTTTTAGGGGCTCAGCCAGCAGGCGGCCCTTATAGGACCTGTGCAAACCATTAGTTTACTAGTGGTACTAATTTCGTTATGCTTTGAAATATTCTTTAAAAGCGCGGTGGGCTTCGTATAAATCAATTTTGCCGATGATTTCAAACGGCGCGTGCATCGAGAGCACCGGCACGCCCAAATCGACAGTTTCGATATCGAGCTTTGCCACATACTTGGCAACCGTGCCGCCGCCGCCCAAGTCGGTCTTGCCCAGCTCGCCGATTTGCCACAGCACACCCTCTTTATCATAGATACGGCGCAGGTAATTGATAAACTCGGCGCTCGCATCATTCGAGCCGCCTTTACCGCCGGAGCCGGTGTATTTGGTTAAGCAAACACCTTTGTTGACAAAAGCGCAGTTATGCTTATCGACCACATCGGGGAAGGTGGGGTCAAAGCCCGCGTTGACATCGGCAGAAATGCAGGTGGAGTGGCGAATGACATCTCTATCCGCCAAGCCGGCGCTGCGCGCAAGGTCGGCAATAAAGTAGCGCAGAAAATCGCACTGCATACCGGTATTGCCGTCTGACCCGATTTCCTCTTTATCGACCAGCACACTGATGCAGGTGTTTTCGGGAATACCGCATTCGAGCAAAGCGGTTAATGCCGGGTAGGCGCACACCTTATCATCGTGGCCGTAGCCGCCGATTAAGGAGCGGTCAAAGCCGATTTCTCTGACTGCAAAGGCAGGAATGGCACACAGCTCTGCTGAGAGAAAATCGCGCTCGGTCATACCGTATTTTTCAAATAAGAGGTTTAAAATATTTAATTTTACCAGCTCGCTTTCCGCATCATCCTTAAAGGGAACGGAGCCGATAAGCAGGTTTAATTCTTCGGCTTTGACAATTTGCCTTGCCTCGCGCTTCATCTGCTCTTGTGCAAGGTGGGGCAATAAATCGGTCACCACAAACTGCGGGTCGCCCGGGTCATCACCGATATTGACCGTGACGGTTTCGCCATCTGCCTTGCAAATCACACCATGCAGGGCGAGGGGAATGGCAGTCCACTGGTATTTCTTAATGCCGCCGTAGTAGTGGGTTTTGAAAAAAGCCATTTCATCGCTTTCATACAGCGGGTTCGGCTTGATATCAAGTCTGGGGGAATCAATATGCGCTGCGGCAATTTTGACCCCGGCAGACAGCGGCTGCTTGCCGATGACGGCAGCAATCACTGCCTTATTGCGCTGGATTTTATAAATCTTATCGCCTGCCTGATAGGGCGCGGTTCTTTGCTCATCGACCGGCTGAAAGCCGTTTTCGAGCAACAGCTTTTGAGCAAAAACCGCACATTCTCTTTCGGTTCGGTTTTTATCTAAAAATGCCATGTAGCCCTTGGCATAGTCGTTGCACGCTGCCAGCGCGGCATCCTCCATCACCTGATAGCCATTGGGGAAGCGGTTAAACAGCTTCTCTTTTAATTCTTTTGCTTGTGCCATAATATCTCTGCCTTTCTGTAGGTAAAATTAGTTGTTGCGGATAATTCTGTCGGCAAAGCGGACATAAAATTCATCCTCTTTTTCAAAGCGCATGCGCCTGCCGATTTCATCAAGCGTAATATTATCGCGCTTCACAATGCGCTCTTGGCGAATGGCAGGGTCTGCCGTGATGAAAATAACTTCATTGCAAACCTGATACAAGCCGCTTTCAATCAAAGTCGGCGCATCCAAAAATACAGTGGTTATGCCCTGCGTTTTCGCTTTTTTGATGCGGTCGATGATTTCCTCGGCGACTGCAGGTAAAACGGCGTGGTTCAGCTTTTGCAGGCTCTCTTCGCTTGCGAAAGCCAAGATGGCAAGCTTTTTGCGGTTAATATCGGTTCCTTCCAAAACACTGTCGCCGAAGGCGGCAACAATGCGCAGCTTCATGCTGTCGTTTTGCAGCATGGTGTGGTATACGGCATCGGCATTGATGACCAGACAATCGGCTGTTTTGGCGGCAAGCTTTTCGGTGATATAGGTTTTGCCGCAACCGCTTTTGCCGGTGATGCCGACTACCTTGATGCCGGGAATTTTTTCATATTGGTTAGCCTTGGCGGCAATTGTATTGCCGGCGTTGGCAATGGCATCGGTATCATGCTTCATTTGCGCTTGCGCGTTCCAGCGGTGGTTAGGCATCGGCAGGAAGGGCTCCGGCTCCGGCTCCTCTTCTTCTTCATCTTTCTTGCCGAACAGGCGCGCAAACAAGCCCTTCTTTTTCGGCTTTAAATCTTCCTCATACACATCGAATTGAAAATCATCATCAATCGTATCTACCGGGTAGGCAGCGGGTTTCACACCGTCTTCATCAATCGTGGCTTCGTAAAAGAACTTGGAGGGGTCCTCCTCGCTGGGTACCTCCACAACGGTGATGTTGTCGCTGATGGCTTTGCTGAAGTCCTCATTAAAATCTTCATTAAATTTAATTTCATTGAGCGCAAGAATGACGGAATCCTCCTCGAATGCGGAGAAATCCTCGGTAACCGGTTCTTTTTGCACTGCGGGCTGCGGTGCAACCGGTGCGCCCTGCGTTGCGGCGTCAGGTACTGCCTCAGTATTAGTATGCTCTGTTTTCGGTGCGTCATCCGCCGGCGTTTCGGCTTTTTTGGCTGTTGCAGCTTGTGCTTGCGGCTTGGGGGCGGTTTTTTTGGCAAGCGCCGGAACAGACTCAACCTGTTTTTTCGCCGCAGCCGTTTCGCGCGGCTCCTCTTGCG
>ONWY01000232.1 GCA_900321665.1 uncultured Eubacteriales bacterium | reverse complement strand
GTGCCGCGCGCCATCGCCATCGCAATCTCAATGCGCTTGAGCTCGCCGCCGGAAAGACTCTCATTGACCTCGCGGTCAACATAATCGCGCGCACACAGCCCCACCTCGGAAAGGTAGCTGCACACCTGCGCGGTGTTGAGCTGCTTGCCGCTGGCAAGGGTGACCAAATCGGAAACGGTAATCCCCTTGAAGCGCACCGGCTGCTGAAAGGCAAAGGTAATGCCCATATTCGCGCGCTCGGTAATGGATTTTTCGGTAATATCCTCGCCGTTAAAGAGAATTTTGCCCGATGTGGGCTGATAAATGCCCATAATCAGCTTCGCCAGCGTGCTCTTACCGCCGCCGTTTGGCCCGGTCAGCGCGACAAAGCGCTCGGAAATCTTCAAGCTGACATTTTCTATAATTTCTTTTTCACCGTTCTCGGCTTCCACCTTGAACGATACATTTTGTAATTCTAACATATGAACTCCTGATAAATTCTAATTTATGCCACCCTTGTGGTGGCTAAATTAGAATTTAGCTACTCACTGCGTTCGCAAAATAAGAAATAAAAAATAAGAGATAAGAGTGAAGGCGGGACACCCGCACCCGATTGATAGAACAATCCCTCCGAGTGCTTCGAACCCACCTCCTTTTGCACAAGGTAGGCTCGAAAAGTGTGTATCTACACCATTTTTAAAGCAACCAAATTAAAACGAAATACTTTCTCTCTTATTTATTAGAGCGAAGCGGAACGAGCGCGAGTGCCTCGCCCACAACTTTTATTTTTTATTTTTTATTTCTTATTTTTTAGCGCACGCTTCGTGCGCTAAATTCTAATTTAATATTTTCTTATATATTATACCGAAAAAAAGTAATAAAGCAAGAGAAAATATTGCAGCGGCAATCTGACCTTATCAAAAAATATTATTTTGGGTATTTCAATATTGTCACTTTAGAGTATAATGGAGGTTAGAAAGCGGGTTTGGGGCGCGCAAACCTCTCGCCCGCAAGCATTACAGGGGGGTAATGAGATGAAAAAGATAGTTACCATTCAAGATATTTCCTGCTTCGGCAAATGCTCGCTGACCGTGGCGCTGCCGATTATTTCGGCGATGGGGATTGAAACTGCGATTATACCGACCGCGGTGCTCTCCACCCACACAATGTTCAGCCGCTTCACCTTCAAGGATTTGAGCGACCAGATTGAGCCTATCAGCACCCATTGGAAAGAGGAAAAGCTCCGCTTTGATGCGCTGTATACCGGCTACCTCGGCTCCTTTGAGCAAATTGATTTGATGAAGCAGTTTTTTGCCGATTTCGGCGAGGGTTCACTCAAGTTTGTGGACCCAGCTATGGGCGATAACGGCAAGCTCTACCCTGCTTTTGATGAAGCCTTTGCCAAGCACATGGCGACACTTTGCGCCAAGGCGGATATCATCGACCCGAACCTGACCGAGGCGTGCTTTATGCTCGGCACCGAGTATAAAGAGGATGGCGCATATGATGAAGCCTATATCAAAGACATTCTCGTGAAGCTGACCGCTCTGGGCGCAAAGATAGCGATTTTAACCGGTGTGAGCTTCTCGCCCGACAAGCTCGGCGCTATGGGCTACAACAGCGAAACCGGTGAATTTTTCTCTTACTACAACCAAAGAATCCCGGCAAAGTACCACGGCACGGGCGATGTGTTCTCCTCCTCGCTTGTGGGCGCGATTACCCGCGGCATACCGCTGCAGGAGGCAATCAAAATTGCCGCCGATTTTACAAGGCAGAGCATTCTCCTCACCGAGCAGGACCCCGACAAGCCCTGGTACGGAGTCAATTTCGAGCCGGCAATCCCCTACTTGTTAGAAAAATTGAAATAGTGAAAAACAGGCAGCCGCATCTGAACAGAGGCGGCTGCCTGTTTCATCATTTACAGTAATATGTATAAAGCTTGCAAAAAATGGGCTGTCTTGGATTCAAGACAGCCCTTGTAAGTTTCATTATTGCGCATTTTGCTCCGGCGCGGCTTCTGCCTCGCCCTTTTTCCTGCGGCTCTTTTTCGGCTTCTTTTCTTTTCGATTGCGGCGCGGCAAGGAGGTCACAACACCAATCACGCCCGCAGCCACCAAAAACAGTGCCAGACAAAGCGGTCCTGCGCCGACAAAGCCCATCCGCCAAAAACTGAAAGCGATAACGGAAATCACACCCGCTACAATTGCAATTGCGCCAAAAGCATATGTTTCAACCTTCATAAAAAAGCTCCTTATCCTTGCTTCTTTAGTTGTATTATACTATGGAAACGGCGCAAATTCAACTAAAAACACAAAGAAAAGTGTGCAAAAAGAAAAATGTGCATTTTTATCACATTTCCTATTGACATTCCAAAAGTGATATGGTATATAATAATTGTGTGAGTTTTATTCACTTAGGTGGGATTATGGTAGAATATCAATTAAAGCGCTGCGCAAAAGGCGCCATTCTTTTTGCAATAGAATGTGATGTTACATCACAAATCACGGTTGATGCCGCGCGTATCGACCCGGATTCCCTGCTGCAATTTTTAAAGCAAAACCAGGTTGCCCCCGAACATCTCCAAAATGTTTATGATGATTTACTTTTTGAGCAAAGTATTGTATAATAGCAGTGCTTAGTAGTGCGCAAAGCATCGCTTTGTGCTGCTTTAAATTGTTAAACGGAGATATTATGGAGAAGAAAATCAGCGTCATCACCGGTGCCTCGGGCCATATCGGCTACGCACTGCTGATGCATTTATTAGAACAGGGCGAGCAGGTGCGCCTACTGCTGCGCCGCGATGAGCCGCGCTTTGAGAACCTCCCCTGCGAAAAGATATATGGCGATGTGACCGATATCAATTCCTTGGAAAACTGCTTTGAAGGAGCCCACACAGTTTATCACCTTGCGGGCATTATCGATATT
>ONWY01000234.1 GCA_900321665.1 uncultured Eubacteriales bacterium | reverse complement strand
TTACCGGAAAGTTGGTTACCGTTGTAACCACCCATATCTTGTTGGTCGTAATATCCGCCGTATTCACCCTCCGCCGGCATATTTTTAAAACGAACGAACGATAAAATGGCAAAGAGAATAGAAACCACTTGTAATATTAACAGAATAAAAATCCAAGCAGTCGGTTTAGCATTGCCATCGTACTTGACTAATAAAACAATAAATGATGCTAATGTAATAGCAAAAGCCAGTGCATTAAAAACGATGTTGAGAATTTTAGCAATATTCTTTTTCATCGCAAAGCCGAGAATGGTACCGACCAACTGCAAAACAACTGCTAAAATCAGCAAACTTCCAAGCACATATGCAGTCGCTCCGACTGCATCCCCTTTGGTAAACAAAGATATTAATCCTGTCGGTGCATAATCATCGGCACTGAACGAGAATATAGATGCCAAGCCATCTAATAATTTACCCAAAGAGATTTTGATAAAAGGTAAAAAGTAAAAAGGTAATGCCACTAAAGATACCACGAAAGCAACAATTTTAAACGCCTTATCGGTTTTAACAGCCATGTCGTTTTCCTGATAATTATAATCATTATATTCCATAATCTTTTCTCCTCATTTATTCTTCTACTTATTCTTCCTCTTGCTTTTGCGTGTCGCTCCAGTTAAACTTGTCGGAACAACAGGGAACAAACATCAACTTAGTGGAACCAAGTGTGATAATGTCATTTACAAAAATCTGCTTTGCTTCCAGTACAACCTGGTCGTTTAAATAGCAGAGTTCTTTTGAAGTCCCGGGCTGAATCATATAGGCATTGCTCTTTGGCTCATACACAATCACGGCATGCTTATCGCGAGAGATGGAAGCATCGCCGCTCAAATTAACCGCCATAGAAGAACTGCGGCCAATAAAGTTGCGACCTGCAACCAATCTGAAATCTTCGCCAAAATGTTTGCCTTCAATGCAGACCAACCAACCCACTACAGGTTCGGCTCCGATGGCATCCTCAAAGTAGCCGACCGTTTTTTGTGTATCTGCTGTCACTTCGGGAATGGGTTTCTTTTCTTCATCAACAGGCGGTTGGGGCTCGGGAATTGTGGTTTCCTCAATTACCGTTGCGCCGAAATCTACTGTTTCAGCCGGCATAGTGGGCTGATAAGCCACACTGTTGCCACCGCTGCAGTGAGGGCAGCTCGGAAATCTTTCGGCATCATAAAAATGCCCGTTTTCACATTTGATTAAGTTCATAATTCATTTCTCCTTAAAAAATTTTTATTGTAATTACAGAGGTATTATCCTGACCTCTAAATTCCTTTTTATTAGCTGCATTAGTCAATTGATATGCGAGGTAATTCATATCATCTCCATCTTGAAGCAACTGCAATATTTCCTGTTCATCCAGCAACCTGTATAAACCGTCGGAACACATAACTATCACATCCCCTTTATACAGTTTAATCGGTTGAGGATTGGTTTCTATCAGTGTTAACTCTTTAATCCCGCAATAGCTGATTAATGCCTCTTTCTTCGGGTGAGAATCCGCGTCTGCTAAGCTAATTTCACCGTTTTGTACCATTTTTAAAAGCCTGGAATAATAATTTTGGTCATGTGTCAGTTGGTGAAACTGATTATCCCTTGCCAAATAAATTCTGGAATCACCGATATTGAGTACATACAAATTATCGTCATCCACAATGCAAGAGATTAAAGTTGCGCCGGAACGCATCGGGTTACCGTCACTGTCTTTCAGTTCCAATATCTCATCATTGATTTTATAGGATTCGTTCCTGAAAAAATCAGCGTATTTTTGATAATCCGAATTCCAAATATTTTTATAGTAATCTTCCACCAATGTTTTTGTAGCAATGGTACTGGCAAGTTCACCGCCGCTTAATCCTCCCATACCGTCGCTGAGCGCACAAATGAATTTTATCATCCGGCGGAATAACAACACTGTCTTGCTGATATTGCCGTTTGCCGATTACCGATGATTTCCCCACCCGTACCGGCTGTTCCTCTTCATCAATAAACATATTTTGCGTCGGCTGGTCAAAGTAATCCTGCGTCATATTCTCATAAGAATTTGTAATTGCCTGCGGTATGATTGTATCATCAGGTTTCGATGCAGGTTGGAGATTTTCTTCTACAGCGGCCTCATAACCTGTCGGCGCGGAAGATTGTTGCGAAATATTCCCCTGCTGCAAGATTTGTTCATACCGTTTTTCGGTTTCATCCGGCAAAATCAATGTTCTTTGCATAGACACATCCGTTACGGGCGGTTGGGAACCAACTTGTTCACTCACCGGCATGACATTCGGCACAGTTGTATTTGGCACATCCATATTCTCTAAATACTCACGATACGGATTTTTGCGTATAGGTTTTTCTTTCTTCTTTCTATGATTCATCTGCACTATCCTTTACTATAAAAAACAGATAATTGAATGGTTGCAATTATGCGATTTTGATACCCTAAAAAATTGATATTCTCACCGGGCTTCACAATTTCACCTGCATTTTTTATAAACCGTCTGCCATTTGCTCTATATGTTCCATTTGCAGAAACATCTGTAAGAATAAATCTTTCTGTTCTCTCGTCATACCGGATGTACAAATGTTTTCTACTTATATGGGAATCTGTTGAAACCACAAAGTCACACTCGCCGACTACTCTGCCAACCGTCAATGAAACATTGGGATAAAATGAAATAGAATTCCCTTTATTTGCACCATAAACACAAGTCATTTTACAAATCAAACGCCTTGTTGTACGCATCGTTGGTCTTGGTTGCGGTGGTTGCGGCGGTTGCGGTGGTTGCGGTGGTTGCGGTGGTTGCGGTGGCTGCGGCGGTTGCGGCGGTTGCGGTGGTTGCGGTGGCCTTATCGGCGGATTGTCCTGTGAACCTGAAGGAATCAATTGAGTCCACCCCGATTTGTTTAAATCATCTAAAAATTCCTTACAGTTTTGGGTTCTTTCCTTATAATCCAGCGCCATCGCCTTTTTGATTACATTCGACATCGTGCTTGATACATTCGGCACTACCTCGCTAAGCGGTTTGAGTGTATCATTTTGCAATCTTTGCATAGAGTCAACAACCGTGATGCCGGAAACAATGTAATATAAAGTTGCCGCAAGCGCATACACATCCGTCCACGGGCCTTGATTGCCGCTGCGGGAATACTGCTCCGGCGGAGCAAATCCCGGTTTTAACAATACGGATTTATCTTGTTCTTCATTTTCTACATAACTTCTTGCCGCACCAAAATCGATTAACTTGGCATCTCTGTTACTGTTGACAAGATAGATGTTTTCGGGACTGATATCTCTGTGAAGCACATTTTTGGCGTGTACATTAATTAAAGTGCTTGCGATGGCATAAATGAAATTTCTTGCTTCTGCCACATCGATTTTTCCGCCTTTTGATTTAACATACTGTTTTAGGTTACAACCATCCAGGTATTCCATCACCAAGTAGGCTGTATTATGGTCTTGAAAATGGCCGATAATGTGCACAATATTAGGTGCATTATCAAACTGATATAATGTTTTTATTTCATCAATATAACTGCTTTTACCGTGATGAAAGATTTTTTTTGCTCTTTCGCCCTCACGCGGTACCACATCGTAATTATCATCTCTCTGGGCAAAATCTACCGGCATATATTCTTTAATGGCGACCGGCTGGTTTTTAAATGTATCATAAGCTTTATAAGTGATACCAAAACCGCCCTGACCGAGAATTCTTCCAATCAGGTACTGCTCATTTAAAAGCGTGAATGCCGGCAGGGAATTCTCTGTTTGCCCGTCTTTGGCTAAATCCCAACCGCATTTCAAACAAAAACTTTCTGCATCTTTTACTTTTGAAAAGCAGTTTGGACAAAGGTTTGCATATTTTGACATACTGTAAAAACATCCTCACTAATATTCTATTCTGATTTTGGTTAATCCAGCCTCAATCATATCGCCGGAATTGAGTTTTTGCCTGCCTCTGACACGTACGCCGTTAATAAATGTGCCGTTTGTTGTTTCTAAATCCTGTAGCATAAAAACGCCATCGGTATGCTCTACAGCGAAGTGTTGCCTTGATAGCTTTGCATCATCAATATAAACATCGCAAATATTGCTTCTGCCTACAATAAAACTACTCACCACATTTAATGATACGCGCTGTTGGGGGTAATTGGCTGTTTGCGCATACAACATCACCTTTTTACCGCGATTCAGTTGTTGATTTTGAATATAGTGATGCTCTTCAACCGTTTCGTAGGTTTGCGTTTCAAACAATTCTTTAATGGTGTTTACATTTTTCTTTTTCTTTAAGAACAATAAAATTAAATAAAATGCAAGCAATACAATAATGACCGCCAAGAGTATCATTAAATACGGAAAGACCACCCAAAAAGTGCTTTTTGCATTTTTTATTTCGTAGTTCTCAATATTAATAATTTTATTTTTACTGTTGCTTGTATCTGTCAGGTTTCCACCAAAGTTAATGGTATAAATACCGTTATAAATTTCCTTTTCAAATGTGATACGGTATTGTTTGGTACTTAACGGGGTGATTTTGGCAATTTGCACCTCTTTTTTGCCCCTTAACACGGTGATATTTGATATATTTGTGGCATGTACAACCGTTCTGTCAAACTCTAACGTAATGGCATTTTTTGTATTGCCAATGATTTTGGCAGTCACCTTGCCCTTGAAATTCTGTGCGCGATTGGCGGTAAAGGAAACCGGTTTTAATTCAGTGCCGTCAATAGTAATACATAAACGTTTTTCATTATTATCTTTTTCAAGCTG
>ONWY01000274.1 GCA_900321665.1 uncultured Eubacteriales bacterium | reverse complement strand
ACGCTTTTCAGTGCTTCATCATTGATTTTGTTCATCATGGTTTTATCCTCCAATTCGTGTGGGCATCTGCCCTAATCTGATATATCGTTCCGGCTTTTGCCGCGGACCAAACACCGGTTGTGCTTGTGCCGGGTGTGATGAACACCCCCATCTTAAATGATGCCGGCGAGCAAATCCTGATGCCCGATTTTAACAGGCAGTTGGATGTGGAAGCAACCGTGAATGCGCTCAAAGATGTTTTGCACTTGCAGGACACCGGCGCTTATTCCCAAGCGATTGATAAATTAATCGCCGTGGCAAAGGGTCTGTTTGATGATGCAAGATGTGATGCCAACGGCAACCCGATTGTCTCCTCTCACCACGCAAAAGCAAACGGCTCGATTAGTGCAGACCCCGCAAGCGCTCACTATTCCGACGAAAGCGCCATCGCGCGACTGCTCGGCACAAAAATCGGCGGCAGAAATGTTTATGTATTCACCTATGACTGGCGTTTAGATATTGTCGGCATTGTCGACAACGAATTAGCTCCGTTTATTGAAAGAGTGAAGAAAGAGACCGGTGCCGACAAAGTCACCATTTCCGCAGCTTCCATGGGCGGTGCTATCACCAACACCTACCTTTCCAAATACGCTTCAAGAGATGATGTGAAAAAGGTTGTATTCATCTCCAGCGCCGGGCAAGGTGTGCAATTTGTGCAGGATATTTTCTTAACCAAGCCCGTGTTTGTAAACAGAAAGGCAATGGCACCTTACTTTAAAACCGTGCTCGGTGCCGGCGGCGCTATCGGCATTTCCGCTGTCAGCCGCTACCTTTGCGATATTGTGCAAAAGCTTTCCGACTCGCAGTACCAAAAGCTGTGGTCGCAGTTTGTGGAGCCCGACCTGCTATGCTGGCCCGCTATGTGGGAGCTTGGCGGTCATACCAAGGATATGGAAGCGATGCTCAAGAGCACCAAAAATGCACAGTTTACCCAAAAGGTAATGAGCTACTACAACTTGCAGGATAACTTAAAAGAGACTCTCGATAACCTCAAAGAAAAGGGCGTTGAAATTTGCTACACCTCCAATTATAACCTGACAGGTGTTCCCGCAACTCCCAATGCGCACAAAATCAATACCGACTATTTGATTGACACTTACCACACCTCCAACGGTGCAACGGTTGCAGACTTAGGCGAGACCTTGGGCGATAATTATCAGCAAAAGGTGGCTTCCGAGAAAAACTACCTGTCTGAAGACGGTGTGATTGATGCCTCCACCTGCTACTCCCCCGACACCACTTGGTTTATTAAGGATTTACTGCATGTTAAATTCCGCGATGATATGGTGCAGACCGACTTCGTCTGTTGGCTGATTTTGACCGATAATGTCACGGTTGAAAGCGATACGGAAAAGTACCCGCAATTTATGGCATTTGATGAAAAAGAAAACACATTAACACCGGTCAAAAAGGTGGAAATCGAAACACCCTCCGATGCTGCAAGCGGCGAATATATTTCCTCCGCGGTAACGGTTTACAAGTACACCCAAATCACCGCTCTGGGTTGGGCAGTGATTATTGCGGCAGCCGTGCTCCTTATCGTGCTCATCGCTAAAAAGCGCGAGAAGCCGGTGATTCCCGGCGTGCTCACCGCAGCCGAAATCAAGGCACTGCCTAAGAGCGAGCGCAAGGCGGCAAAGAAGCAAAACAAGGCACTCATCAAGGAGTGGAAAAAAGAGCAAAAAGCCAAAAAGAAAGCGCGCAAGGCGGAGCTGAAAGCCATGCCGCGTGCAGAGCGCAAAGCAGCCATCAAGGCAGACAAAGCCGAGAGAAAGGCAGCAAAGAAAGCCGCCAAGGCGGCAAGAAAGGCTGCGAAGAAACAGGCAAAGATTGATAAGAAAGCTGCCAAAGCTGCTAAGAAAGCAGCGAAGAAATAAGAGAAAAAGCGAAGCTTAGGGGCACCCCAACGCTTCGCTTTTTTTATTCTAATTTGCGGGCAAATTAGAATTTAACGGGCTGGCGCCCTTTAAAGAAGAAAGAAAAAAGAAGAAAGAATAATGAAGGGCGGGACACCCGCACCCGTTCCGCTACGCTCTAAATATTAGATGAATATAAATTGGATGTTCAATTTGACCTCTTCTCGGCGCCCCTTGATGAGGGGAGCTGTCGCCAAAGGCGACTGAGGGGTAGACAAAGTCGACTGCCGACCGTGCCTGCGGCAAACGATGTTGCGCTATAGCGCAAATGAAGTTGCACTGTGTGCAAACGATGTTTTGCTTCGCAAAAATTGCGGGCGGGACACCCGCACCTGTTCCGCTTCGCTCTATGGCTCGCTTCGAGAGCCTTACAAAGGAAAGAGAGTAATACCGAGTTGGATTTAATCCTTCCATAAATAGAGCAAAGCGGATAAAATGGGAACCCCGAAAAGTATTGCAAAGCAAACTTTTTGGGGACGAGGAGAAATAAACGAAGCAAACTTAAAAGGGTTGCTCGCAAACCTTTTAAGTTTGTTTCGACGAGCGAGTGCCTCGCCCTCAATCTTTCATTATTCATCATTCATCATTCATTATTCATTAAATTCTGTTGACTTTATTTTATTTATATTGTACAATATATAGTGATAATTTGTGTTTAGTATATGCATATTTGCGCATATACACTCACTTGGAGGGACTAAAAAATGAATCGATTTTTTAAAAAAACACTATCTGTGATGCTTGCAATTGTGATGTTATTTATGATTGCGGTGCCGGTTTATGCCGAAAGTGTTGACAAAACACCCGTTATTGTCATCCCCGGTGTGCTCAACACCCCGATTATTAAAGACAGCGGCGAGCAGGTATTGATGCCGGATTTCAGCAACCTGAGCAATGACCAAATTGAGGAAATCCTCGGCACTTTAAAATACATTCTCAAGCTGCAGGATAACAACGACTATGCCGGTGCTACCCGCAAGCTGATTGACTTGCTCTACGAGCACCTTGATGGCGCTGCCTGCAATGCCGACGGCACCTCCAAGTACCCCACCCATGTTATCAAAAATTATAACAACTACAATACCGATACCGAAGTAAACGAATCTATCGGCACGGTTATCTCCAAAAAAATCGGTAAACAAAATGTCTATGTTTTCACCTATGATTGGAGAGGCGAAATCATCGGTATTGTGGACAACGAGCTCGCCCCCTTTATTGAAAAAGTCAAGAGAAATCGCCGCAAAATCTGATATTTCCCAGATTGATTACAACCAGGAAATGAATGCAAGAACCGCCAGAAGGGAAAGCGAAACTGCTGAAGCTAAAACCTTTAATAATGATGTAATGTCAAGCATATCTAAGCTTTCACAGGTTGAAATGGATTCAAGCACTGTAAATGCTTTGGAAAAGCGTATGTTCTTTACGGTCTTGTGGGGTTCGCTTAAGTAAAGTGTTATCTGGTCCGGCTTGCTTATCATGCCCCATGCCGCATTCATTACATCGGGCACTCCGTTTTCGTCGTAGCTTGCCACCATAAGCACAGGCATGGGAAATACAGCCTGTACGATTCCTAAATCTTTTTTCATGATAAATACTCCTTTTGTTGGATATTATAAGTCACTTATTTTTAATCATATCAGAAATTATATTTTTGTGTTATGTTTCCGGATTTTTTATCCGTAAGACACCAGGGAAAAAATCGTTAATCTGG
>ONWY01000237.1 GCA_900321665.1 uncultured Eubacteriales bacterium | reverse complement strand
TCCGCCGACTTTGTCGGCACCTCCCCTGACAAGTGGAGGCGTTAAGAGGTGGCAAGGCAAAGCCTTGCATTATAATGCTAAACACTGTTCGCTCCGCGAACCTGCCGACTGCCGACTGCCGGCTGCCGTAAAAAAAACCGGGTAATAACCCGGTTTTTCTTACATAAAGCTATGATTTAAAACATTTTCAATTTCTTTGTTAAGTGCAACGAGCTTTAAATTGTCCTCGCTCTCGATAGAAATCTTTTCCTCATCGGGGAAAGCATTTTCTCGCGCTTGCTCCCAAGTGATGTCCTCGGCTGCTTGCGCCTGTGCTTCGGCTTCGGCTATCTTTGCCGCGGTTTCGCCATATGCGGAGTAGGTAAAGAAGCTTACCTGACCGTCGCCGACTTCAACCGTTCTGTCGACCGCTGCCACATAACCGCCGCCGGAGTAGTAGCCCCAATTTTGCCCAATAAGTGTCACGGTGCTGCCCTCGACCTCTTTGACAAGCGCCCAGTGCGTTCTATCCTGAAAGCGCACAATGTCGCCAACGCGCGGTGTGTCGGTTCGGCTAAAGCTCTCACCGTTTGAGCATATCGGTGTGGAGCCGGAAGATGACAGGTTCCAAACATCGAAGCCGTAAACCGCCTTATAAAACTTCATCACCAGCGCGGCGCAGGAATATTCGCTGTTGCCGTAGCCGCCGCCGGGAGCATACTGTGCATCCACCGTTACATCCTCAAAGGTGATGGAATCCACACTCTGCCCTGCGTAGCCCACTGCCACGGTGCTGCCACCGCCTGCTGCTGCCAGCGCACTGAAGCTAATCACTAAACCGAAAATAAAAGCGAGTAAAGTAGAGAAAGTATATTTTTGTATTCTACTCATAAAACCTCCGTTTCCGTTGCGTCATCTGCGGCAAGGCAAGCCGCTTTTTCGGCAACGGGCGGCATTTTAACACTTTGAGGCGGCTTTGTCAAATCAAAATGCAGAAAAAAACCGCCCCAAAAGGCAGTTTTTGTGATATTTAGCCACTTATTTATTTTTTTGTAAAGTTTTTACCTTTACAAAGTGAAAGGTTACAACTTTTTTAACCTTTTCCTCTTGCGGGCGGCAAGGGCGGCTTCACTCCCTATCGCTGCGCAAAAACCGCCGGTGCACAAAAGCGCCCGCTTTTATCTTACATTTTGTAATGATTTGCAGTTGTAAAGTGTTTTATCTTTACAAAATACTGCATTTTTGCTCTTTTTTAGCAAAAAAGTGTAAAGTTTTCACATTATTGAGGCTTGACAATCTTTTTTTGCGCAAATTGAGAGCGGCGCCTCTGCTATATAACATATTATTATAATTATTATATACATCTAATAAAGAGAGCGCTTTGAACGATTCCCGACAAAACAGTGCTTTTTGCTTGCGGCAGCGCCGGCAGGCAAAAAAAGCGCCTGCATAGAGCAGGCACTTTATTGACATCACGGTGACACACATACCGTGCATAATCACGCAGCGCTATTCCTGCCAAACATCCTCTTTCACAAACACGACAGAGCAGGGAGAGGTGGTCACCATCACACTTTCCTGGTGGAAAAATCCGCAGAGGTCTTTGGCAATCTCCATCACCGTTTCCTCAGGTGTGTTTATCATCATCAGCGCCAAGGTGGTTTCCTCCACATACATGCCGTTTTCGTGAAAATAACCGCCCTCCATGATGTGAAACGAAAATGCCACCTGAAAATTATGGCATACCATTTTCAAAATCGAAACATATTTTTGTGTATCAAATTTTTGCTCGCCGCTAAGCGCATCGTTTAAGCCGATGTAAATGGTCGACTGTGTGATAGCTTCTTTCATAGGATGATTCCTCCCTTTCTTTACTCCGCATTCTCCAGCACCGCATACAAGCTCTTATCGGTGCCGAAGGTATCGGCGTTGTATACATACAAAATATCGGTAATATTTTCCTGCTGAATCACATCGCCCGCATAATCATAATAGTAGCGCGGGTCGATAATGGTAATTGAATCGAAATACGGCCACATAAACTGTGCCAGGCAGTTAAAATAACTGTCTTTAAACACCAGCAGGTTTCTGCCGGTTTGCGCTGTTGTTTGAATATCAATGCGCGGGTGATTGCCACCGAAAAAGAGGGTGTATTTATCGTTATTTTGCAGTGCCTCGGAGCGGTATATCGAGGCGGATTTCTCGCCCGTGCCGACATACTCTACCGCATAGATAACATCGGTTTTGGGCAAATAGGCCTCTACCGTATCCTTTGAAGCATAGCTGCCGCTTTTGGAAGCGAGCGTGCCGGTAAAGTCCTCGGCAGCACGCACGATTTCATACTCCTTGACCACATCCTTGATTTTCATCTGTGCCGCAATTTGTTCAAACGCGATTTTTGCGCCGAGACTTGTCCAATGGTGGTCGGTCAGGTAGTAGATGTATTGGTCATTGTTTTTCTCCAGCGCGGGGCTGACATCAATAAAGCTTTGCGCCGGCAGTTGCTTTTTCAGCTGCGCCAGAAATGCCGCTTGGTCGGGTGCCGGCGCACCCTTCGGCAGATTAGCGCTTTGGGCAGAGATAGCATTGGGCACAATGCACACATACGAGCGCAGTTTGGGGAATTGCTCTTGAAAAGCATTCATCGCTGCCGTGTTCCTTTGTACCGCCGCTGTATCAGCAGTCTCGGGTATCAGGTACAGCTGCCCTTTTTTGCCCAAATACACACCGCCGTTTTCCTTTTGCCCCAGGGCTTTTTTTGTGCTCAGGTTCACCCCTGTCCACATATCTCTGCCGGCAAATTGGTCATTAAAGTAGGC
>ONWY01000238.1 GCA_900321665.1 uncultured Eubacteriales bacterium | reverse complement strand
GGAGCAATGGGCGGTTATTTCTTTATTATGACTATGTAAGCAGTCGCAAAAATTAAAATAAGAATAATGATTGTGTACTGTTCCATAAGTTCGCCCCCTCTCAGGGGCAGGATTTAACCGCCTACCGTGTTACAGGATAACTCCGGGAGAGCAAAGCTCTGTGATTATTATATCAAAATTTGTCATATCATTCAAGCAATAAGAAATAAGAGTTGCGATAGCAAGGCGGCAAACGATGTTGCGCTATAGCGCAAATGAAGTTGCACTATGTGCAAACGATGTTTTGCTTCGCAAAAATTGCGGGCGGGACACCCGCACCCGTTCCGCTCCGCTCTAAATATTAGATGAATGTAAATATGATGTTCAATTTGACCTCTTCTCGGCGCCCCTTGATGAGGGGAGCTGTCGCCAAAGGCGACTGAGGGGTAGACAAAGTTGCCCGCCGCCTGCCGCCTGCCGCCCGCCGACCGCCGCCCGCCGCCCGCCGCCAGCCGACAGCCGACAGCTTATATTTATATTATTAATAACATTATATTATCCCGCTTTTGTGAACTTCCATAAAAGCGGGATTTTATTTCTGTACAGGGTGTCTAAAAGCGAAAAATGCAAGTGTTTTTTTGGAAATTTGATAAATAATCACGCAATGGCTTTTAAATTTATAAAATTTCGTTAAAAACGGCGATAAAAAATAATAAAATTCTCCCTTTTGCACAAAAAACGGTGTCGATTTTGCCGCTGTCGGTGGCGGCGGCAGTAAAAAAACGGCAAATTTCCTGAAAATAATGCTTGACAGACTTAAAATCTTGTAGTACAATGTTGTCCTAATTGTGCACGCATATTATTATAATTTTCTATTTATTATTATATATAGCGTTGCACGGTTGAAGTTTGAATAATAGGAGTGGTAATTCAACATGGTAGAAGTGAAAGACGTAAAACTCGGAAGCAAAACCAGAAAGAGCTTCGGCAAAATCAAAGAGGTCATGGATATGCCCAACCTCATTGAGCTGCAGAAGAATTCTTACGAATGGTTCCTGGGCGACGGTCTCAAAGAGGTCTTTAGAGACATGCCCGAGATTGCGGACTATTCGGGCAATCTTGTTTTGGAGTTTACCGGTTTCCGAATGGACAAAACCACCAAGTATTCCATCCAGGAGTGCAAGGTGAGGAAAGCGACCTATGCGGCTCCCTTCAGAGTCAGCTGCCGCTTGATTAATAAGGAGACAGGCGAGATTAAGGAGTCCGAGATTTTCATCGGTGATTTCCCGCTGATGACCCCGAGCGGCACCTTTGTCATCAACGGCGCAGAGCGCGCAATTGTTTCGCAGCTGGTGCGTTCTCCCGGCGTGTACTACACGATGGCTTATGACCACACCGGTAAGGAGCTTTACTCCAACCAAATCATCCCCAACCGCGGTGCTTGGTTAGAGTACGAGACAGACCAAAACGATGTGTTCTCCGTGCGCATTGACAAAACCCGCAAAATCCCGATTACAACCCTTATCCGCGCATTGGGCATCGGCTCCGACAGCGAGATTTACGAGTATTTCGGCGAAAACAGAAAAATCAAAGCCACCATCGAAAAGGACCCGACCAAAAACCGCGAGGAGGCTTTGCTCGAGGTCTACAAAAAGCTGCGCCCGGGCGAGCCGCCGCAGCTCGAAACCGCACTGTCCCACCTGGAGGGCTTGCTGTTTGATGTCAGGCGTTATGATTTGTCCCGCGTCGGCAGATACAAGTACAACAAAAAGCTTGCGCTTGCCGCGCGCTTAGAGGGCAGAACACTCACCGTTCCCGTTTCCAACCTTTACACAGGCGAGATTCTTGCGGAAGCAGGCGAGGTCATTTCCAAGCAAAAGGCGCTCGAAATCGAGAATGCCGGCGTGAAGGAAGCGTATGTTGAGGCAGAGGATTGCACCGAGGAGCTCGGCGCGAAGATTCTCTCCAACGGCATGGTAGATTTGGCTGCCTGCCTGCAAAG
This sequence comes from uncultured Eubacteriales bacterium, assembly GCA_900321665.1. Lineage (GTDB taxonomy): Bacteria > Bacillota > Clostridia > Oscillospirales > Acutalibacteraceae > RUG714. The sequence continues at coordinate 1,015 of ONWY01000238.1, read as the reverse complement.
CTGGCTGGGCGGCGACTATGAGAAGTTTGCCGGCAAGCTCTATGCGGCGGGTATCAATGAAAAGGTCAGCGCCGCCGTGCTGCTCGAGATTGTCAACGAGTGCGGGGAAGACCTTGAAGCACTTGAGGCAAAGGCGCTCGAGAGGGCGGATGACCTCATTCCCAAGCACATCTGCACCGATGATATCTTTGCTTCCATCAACTATGTAACCTGCTTGGATTACGGCATCGGTACCACCGATGATATCGACCACCTCGGCAACAGAAGAATCCGTTCTGTCGGCGAGCTGCTTCAAAACCAGGTGCGCATCGGCTTCTCCAGAATGGAGAGAGTGGTGCGCGAAAGAATGACCACTCAAACTCAAGATAAAGATGAAATCACTCCCAAAGATTTAATCAATGTAAAACCCGTTTCGGCAGCGATTAAGGAGTTCTTCGGTTCCTCACCGCTTTCGCAGTTTATGGACCAAAACAACCCCCTCGCGGAGCTGACACATAAAAGAAGACTTTCCGCTCTCGGCCCCGGCGGTCTTTCGAGAGACCGCGCAGGCTTCGAGGTGCGTGACGTTCACTATTCTCACTACGGCAGAATGTGCCCGATTGAGACCCCTGAAGGCCCCAACATCGGCTTGATTTCCTACCTGGCGACCTTCGCAAGAATCAATGAATACGGCTTCATTGAAGCGCCCTTCCGCCCGGTCGATAAGAAAACCGGCGAGGTGCTCGAAACCTATGAATACATGACTGCCGATGTGGAGGATAACTACATTGTCGCGCAGGCAAACGAGCCGCTCGATGAAAACAACCGCTTTGCAAATGCCAGAGTCGTTGCAAGGCACAAAGACGAGTTCCTTGAGGTCAACCCCAAGAGGGTGGATTACATGGATGTCTCGCCGCGTATGGTGGTTTCCGTTGCGACCGCGATGATTCCCTTCCTTGAAAACGACGATGCGAACCGTGCGCTGATGGGCTCTAACATGCAGCGCCAGGCAGTGCCGCTGTTGAAAACCGAGGCG
>ONWY01000241.1 GCA_900321665.1 uncultured Eubacteriales bacterium | reverse complement strand
GACTTTGTCGGCACCTCCCCTGACAAGTGGAGGCGTTAAGAGGTGGCAAGGCTGCGCCTTGCATTATAATGCTAAACACCAAACACTGTTCGCCCCGCGAACCCGCCGACAGCCGGCGTAAGCGAACAACGTGAGCGTCTAAATTTTAATGGAGTCATCCGCAAGGGGGTGGCTCCATTAGAATTTTCTTGACATTTTCTTTTGGTTAGAGTATACTAACTGTAGAACATATGAGCAAGTGTTCATTTGTTTGAAATAAGCAGCGCGATTGTGTGCTGTCATATGGTATCAAGCGGATATCATACATATGATATATCGCGTATCTTTTATCACAGATTTGCGCTCTCAGGCGGGCGCGCGGGAGAAAGAGCATGGAACAAAAGCTTTGCAGCGGAGACCATCCGCACCATGATTTTAAAAATTTTGAGCTGGATTACGACACGCTTTATGATTTATCGGAATTTTTTAAGGTATTCGGCGATTCTACCAGAATCAGTATTCTTGCCGTTTTGTTAAAGGAAGGGGAGCTGTGTGTTTGCGATATTGCCGAGGCACTGCACGCTTCGCAATCCGCCATTTCCCACCAGCTGCGCATTTTGCGCACGGCGGGGCTTGTGAAACCGCGGCGTGACGGCAAGACCGTTTACTACGCGCCGGATGACGAGCATGTGGAGGAAATCTACAAGGTCGGCTTAGCGCACATCCTGCACAAGCGCGGCGAGATACAGCTCGATTAATACCACAATGTTTCGCTTCGCTCGTGTTTATCTGCCTTTCAGTCAGATAAACAGTGTTTAGCAGTATCATGCAAGGCGCAGCCTTGCCACCTCTTAACGCCTCCCATTGTGAGGGGAGGTGCCGACAAAGTCGGCGGAGGGGTAGTTATATCGTGCAAGGCTATCGGCTATCGGCTGCCGGCTGTCGGCTGGCTCGCAAAGCGAGCAGTTTTTAGTTTTTAGGGTTTAGTGTTTAGTAAAATTTAGAATTTAGAATTTAGAATTTAGAATTTAGAATTTAGAAGGCGCAATCTTGCATTTTATTCGATTCGCTCTAATATTTATTCCTATTTGTGTTTTGTGTTGCCGTTTGCGGCAGAATGGAGATTAGCATGAAAAAAGAGAAAAAAGAAGCAGAGCAAGGCTCGGAGAAGGGCTGTGCTTGCGAGCATAATCACGAGCACGAAAAGGGCTGTGCTTGCGGGCATGAGCATGAGCACGAGCACGAAAAGGGCTGTGCTTGCGAGCACGAGCATAATCACGAGCACGAAAAAGAATGTGCTTGCGATCATCACCATGACCATGACCACCATCATGACCATGGGGACGCGTGCGGTTGCGGCGAGCACCACCACGACCACGAGCACCACGGCTGCGCCTGCTGCAGCGGCGAGGAAGTGGTCGAGGATAAGCAGCAGGAGAAAAAGGATATTATCAAAATTGTGCTTTCTCTCGTGCTGTTGGCGGCGGCATTTATTGCACAAAAGCTGCTGATTGGCGCGGGCATTATAGATGTAAACAGCCTGTGGCTGCTGCCGATGTACTTGGTGCCGTATTTCATCGCGGGCTATGCGGTCATCGGCGAAGCCTTTGAGGGCATTGTCCATAAAGATATTTTTAATGAAAACCTGTTGATGGTCATTGCAACCGTCGGTGCGCTGTGCATCGGCGAGTACCCCGAGGCGGTTGCGGTGATGATATTCTTTTGCATCGGCGAACTGTTTGAACACATTGCCGTGGCGCGCAGCCGCAAATCGATTAAAAGCTTGGAAAAAATCAAGCCCGAGATTGCGCATGTGCAGCGAGGCGAAAAGTTTGTGACCATGAAACCGGAGCAGGTGCAAAAAGGCGCGCTTGTGCTCGTTAAGCCCGGCGAGAAGGTACCGCTTGACGGTATTGTCGAGGGCAGCGGCTCGAGCTTGGATACCGCGGCGCTGACAGGCGAGAGCATGCCGCGCACGGTTGCGGGCGGCGATGCGGTCTATTCCGGCAGCATCAATTTGAATGCACCGCTGAAAATTCGCGTAACAGGTACTTACAGCGAGAGCACGGTCAGCAAGATTTTGGAGCTGGTCGAGCACTCGGCGGAGAAAAAGGCTCAGAGCGAAAAGTTTATTCGCCGCTTTGCGCGCATCTACACCCCTGCCGTGGTCATTGCGGCGCTGGTGTTAGCGATTGTGCCGCCGTTATATAACATCTTCTTTCAAACCGCCACTTACCTTGCGGACGGCGCTTTGTCGCTGTGGACAGATTGGATTTACAGAGCGTTGACCTTCTTGGTTATCTCCTGCCCGTGTGCGCTGGTTATCAGCGTGCCGTTAAGCTTCTTTGCAGGTGTCGGCGCGGCGAGCCGGCAGGGTATTTTGGTAAAGGGTACCAATTATTTGGAGATGCTCGCTACGGTAAAAACCGTGGCAATGGATAAAACCGGCACGCTGACCAAGGGCAAATTCTCGGTCAGTGCGGTGCACAGTGATGTGCTTGATGAAGCGCAGCTGTTGGAGCTTGCGGCGCTTGCGGAGATGTATTCCGTGCACCCGATTTCCGAGGCGCTCGTGGCAGCTTACGGCGAGAAGCCGGAAGCACACCGGGTGGAGAACTACACAGAGCTTGCCGGCAAGGGTATTTCCGCCGTGGTCGATGGCAAGCAGGTGAGCATCGGCAACGCGACTTATATGAAAGAAATCGGCGCGCAGTATAGAGATTGCCACCGCGAGGGCACCATCGTGCATGT
>ONWY01000242.1 GCA_900321665.1 uncultured Eubacteriales bacterium | reverse complement strand
CCTTCATCATCTGTTATGGTAATCACTTCACCGGGCACGATTACTGCCTGTGAAGTGCCATCGCTGAAAGCAAAAGTGAAAACGCGTCGATTCTGTTCATCCAATGAGGCAGTAACACAGGTAATACCTACACCGTCCTTGCCGGGAGTACCGTTTGCACCGGGCACACCCTGTATGCCTTGCGGACCGGGTTCACCTTTGATACCCTCATCCAATGCCCAATTTTTAAATTCTTCAATGAAGCGCTCATAATCGGAAGGAGTGATACTTTCTTGCTCTGTTGCTTCTGCGAAGGAACCTTGTTTAACATTAATATAGATGGGTGCCGGCGAATACTGTAAAGTCTTTTGCTCACCCGATAAAACATAACCGTAAACACCAAATACTATTTTCCCTGATACCTCGAAACAAGGAATAGCGCATTTATTATTTCTTATTACTTCACGATAGGTTTTAGTATGAGTTGAAAATACCGCAACTTTTTCGAGGCTTTCCCATTCAGAAGAAAACTCTAATTCTAACTCGGCAGCGTTGATTTCGCCGGTGAGGATAGTCTCTGCCGATTTAATATCAAGTTCTTTTTTGTTAACATGGATTTTCATTGTTTTTTCCTTTCTTTATGGCTGTTATGGCTGCATCGCTTTCCAATTTAAGCCTGTGGTAGTTTTCGCATCGTCTCTCTTACAAGAAAGAGTTACATATGAAGTGGTTAATTCCTTGATGCCGATGTGCACATTGTGCGGCACACCTGTAGTGGGCATTACGGAAACTATTGGTTTTTTTGTAAAGAAACCCGCCGGAAAATTAATTTTGACATCTTGATATGTACCAACCGTTTTTGGTGTGAAAGTGGTAACGCCGCCACACTCTTTGCGAAAATATGTAGCATTGTTTTTGAGTGTTTTTACTGTTGCTGTAAGTTCTGTGATGTTATCCTCTGCGGCCTTGATTCTCTCTTGGTTGGCAAGAATGGAATTTTTCAGCGAAGTTAAAGAACTTATCAATGCCGATTCTGCAGTGTGCTCAATAGAAACCAATCGAGCTTGATTTCCTGCGAATGAATACTTAAGTTCCCACAAAGCAATGTAGATATTTTGGCTCATGTCTTCAAGCCTGGATGTAGGATACTCATTTTTGAATTCTGCATAAGTTCCATTATAAATTCTGAAAAAGAGTTCATCGCCCTGCTCAGTTTGAGCATAGTGTGCATAAACAATAGCATCGCTTTTGTTTGAAGCGAGTGTATCTGCTTCGGTGGCTTCACCTGTAGTACCGCAAATGTATGTCTGCCCGATTGGCAAACGCATATAAGCACCTTGCACATAGCAACCACCCGAAGAAATTGTAATACCGTTATCCGCTCTCACCACCGGCTTTAATTTCTCATTTTCATCGGTCACAATAATAAAATGCCCTTCACCGCCTATTAATGAACGGAACAGGGCAGATGCTTCGTAAATGTCAAGGTGTGGTTCATTCGTCCACCCGGTGACAACCTCAATATTATTCCTCGCCATTTGTTTGCTCCTTTCTGATGTCAGCGATAAGAACATCCTCTCTCTCTTTTGAAAAATCTTCAATGCATGCAATAACTCCGTCAATGATATCGGAATTATTACTGAAAAATTCAGTTTCGTAGGAAACGGTTATTTCATCATTGTTTTTTTCGCTTTTAATTTCTTTGTTGATGGTTAAGTCTTGCAACATATTAATGTAGCAAAGAATGTAGACAACCGAAAAATAGTACCTTTCTGATTTTTGGTTGTCTACATACTCCATATGAATTGAAACTTTTCTGCCTGACTGCACAATTTCTAATTTTATTTTAGACATATGATATAACTCCTAATTCAAATGTTATCGTTGGATGTTCTTCTGCAGTCGCCTGCAAAATCTTTCTTGTGAATTTTCTCTCAAACTCGATTCCGTATCTCTCATCAATAAAAAATAAGGAATCGCCGACTTCGGCATCCGGAAATTGCTCACTGATATCGCCCGACACACCATAACAGCCGGCAAGGATATCGGCATACTTTTCTACCGCTTCCGTTTGCATTTCGGCTTGGTTATTTGCTCCGCAATCTACAATTTTAATGATTTTTTCATCATCAATTAATTGTACGATTTGCCCCGTTTCGCAATTGAATGAGAGAATCGTTTGCGGATAAAACTCGGTACCGTCCGATAGTGTTCCGATGGGTGACTGTCCCTCTTGTTGTGGTTTCGTTTTGTCACCGACGAGCACAAAGAAATCCGGAATAAATGAATCTACCGAAATTTGCAAATTCGTATTCACAGCGTTTATACCGTCATATACCTTTGATGTTCCTACAATCACCTTGAGCGTGTTGTTTTCGTATCGGAATTTAATTACTTTACCGCTCACTTTTTCGATGATTTTAAGGCAATCAGCAAGCGAATATTTGACACCGAGAGTTTCTGTGCTGATGATTGCCTCCGCACCCGGCTCCGAAACAATTTCATAATACTCAAATTGCGAATTGGCAAAAACCCGTCGGCAAGCCTCACTCACCGAAATATTATTAATCGCTGTCGATTTCACATAAACCGTTGTAAAGTACTGCCACCAGGAAGGACCGGAAAACTCTATGGTATCATTTCCATAGTCAATTTTGCTTTTGGTGATTCTACCACCGAAATCAGTGCCTTCGATAGCGGCATAATTCCCAAGTTCGATTTGCTCTGCATTATTCAAATCTGTTTTGATT
>ONWY01000243.1:2756-3168 GCA_900321665.1 uncultured Eubacteriales bacterium | reverse complement strand
ACGAGCGCTCATACAAGCACTCGAGCGAAAAATCAAAATACTCTTTTAAAAAAGCGCACTGTGCTTCAATTTCATGCACAATGAAACGCTTAGACTTTGGAGAGACAATTAAAGTTTTTTCCCCGGTTTTGTCATTTGTCAGTACAGCGATGATTCTGCCCTCAAATTCTCTCACCGGGTGATTGATGCCGAGGATGTATGCCCCCGTATGCTCGGGGAGCTTTATCCTTTTTCCGGTTGCATAGCCGAAATTAACAGGATACCGAAATCCATAAGCCGTATCAACAGAGCCGATCGGTCTGCTGACACTTACCCTGCAATATTTACCTAACATGATAATACTCCTAAAATGCCACCCTGAAAGCAGACAGCCGACACAAATGTGCAAACGAAGCGCTTCATTTATGACAGC
>ONWY01000243.1:0-2724 GCA_900321665.1 uncultured Eubacteriales bacterium | reverse complement strand
GCAGCGCGCGAATTTATGGTAGTATTATAATATATTCGGTAGTAAACTACAAGGAATTTTTTTGCTTATCGCTTCTGCTGCAAATCGCTTTAAAAGAATTTCATCACAAGCATTGCCGCTACACTCGGTATGCCGCCAATAACACCTGTCATAATGCTTACCGCATTCATCGGTATGCTGATAGCGGTAATTAAAGAAGTAAAATGAATCGCCAGCAAAAGACCTACACCGGACAATGCCGAACAAAGAAAGGTTTTAAAGAAGCCGCACTTTACCATCATCACCGCAATGCAAACAACAGCACTCGCAGCCAAAAAACCAATCATAATTATAAAATGTATATTCACGCCTATCACCCATATAAAATATGTTGCAAGCAAATACATTATTCCTACTGGCGGCAAAAAAAGAAGCCTTGGACACTCCAAGGCTTCTTTTGTACTTACTCAATTAATCTTTATTATCGTCATCCGGCTCATCGTGCAAAACAGTTTTTGCATCTTCACTGACCGGCTCATTCTCGATACCTTGCTCTGCTTCATCTTCATAAGCAACCGTAACAGCGGATTGAGAATCACCGGTGTTGATAACGGTATTCGCACCCGCAGCAGCGGCAGCTCTTCTCTCCACCAAGGCAGTGAGCATCTTTTCATGGTCCGCATCGCTCATGGCATATTTCAAGGTAGGAATAGCGGAAAGCACCATACCCACAGCAATCGGGATGGAAATGAGGAAAAACATCGCCATCGCATATTTGCCGCCGTCCATTTCAAAGAAATGCTCGCCTGTTGTCGCAAGGCGGTTATTGATGGTCTGCAGGTTTTCACCCGAGAAACCGACAATGGTATAAACAACACCTTGAATCAAAGCAGCGATACCGCCCGAAAGCTTTGTTAAGAAGGACTGACCGGAGAAGAACACGCCATCCGGTCTTAAACCGCTGTGGTATTCCTCATAGTCGACACAGTCGGCAATCATAATGGACTGCATAACATTGATACCGCCCATGGAAGCTGTTGCAAGACCGATGCAAATGGCAGTTAAAATAACAGCCGGCATGGAAAGCAGGTTACCTCTAAAGGCAAAGTAGATGATAAAGATAGCTGCATACGGTATCGCACCGACAATGGAATAGAAGTTATAAATCTTCTTATTTTCAAATTTCTTAACAAATATCGGTGTGATTGCCATAGCGGTAAACTGCGGCACAAATACCATGATAGCAATTAATGCCACTTTAATAATTAAGCCGTTTGAACCGATATTGGCAGTATCATTATCTAAGTAATAGTACATCATCAGCGGCACTGCCAAAATCATCAACAGCTGCAGCGGGCTTCTGATAACACCGGAAATCAAAATCTGGCGGAAGGGCTTGCAACGGAACATAATCTTGAAGTTTTCGATAATGCCTCTCTTATCCTCGGGGTTGCCGGGAACGCGCTCTTTTGTGCCTACGCCGGCTAACTCGAAGCAAATGGTCGCCGCAACGGTGACAACGATGACAGTGAAAATCCAAGCGGCACGCTTGGTATCATCAATCGCCATCGCTTCGGTATAGCCGTCAATACCGATTCTTTCGCTGTAGTGGAACATAGAATCCACAAGCCCTCTGAAGGAATCGGGAATGAAGCTGATAATCGTGCCGAAGCCGCCGATACCGGCTGCCACACGCGCGAGGGCAATAATCTTGGAGCGGTCATCTTCATCCTCTGTCATCAGCGATGTGATACCCCAAAGCGGAATGTCGCAAACGGTAAACAGCATACCCCAAATGATGTATGATGCCGCTGCCCAAATGACAATCAACACTTTACCGCTGCCATCGGCATCGGTATATCTGCCGTTGACAAAGCAAAGGATGGTCATCAAGCCGATAATCGCGGGGAAAATAATCAGATACGGTCTGCATTTACCCCATTTTGTATGTGTTCTATCAACAATAGTGCCCATCATCGGGTCATTGATAGCGTCCCATATTCTGGCAACAAAGATTATCACACTGATGGTTGCAGCCGGGATATACAGCACGGAACCTAAGTAATAGCTGATTAAGCCGGCGGCAATCACCTGGTAGATAATGTTTTGCCCGAACATGCCTACTAAATACATAAATTTTTCTTTACCTGTGTAGGTCTTTTTCATGTTCTTCCTCCACCTCATATTTATTAATTAACATAGTTAATCATTTAATTTCATTATACCATATTATAACTTTTATTACTCACTAATCTTTTGAACACTTTTTTGTACACTTTGCACAAAATAGAACTCTTAAGAATGCCCATTGATGACATTTTTAATATGATTAACTTCTTGCGCGAGTGTATCATTGTCCCCGCTGTTGACAAAGGAGGAGTACGAATACAGCGAAAAGCCGGGGATTCCGTTTTCTTTTAAATATGTAATTTGGCGCGCAATGATATCATTATGATTCATCCATTCATAATAAGCGGAATCCTTATTTTCCGTATCCTCGGAGGCATAGGTATCCTCTGTGCCGCTTTTATACAGCGCAAGCCCGGCATACCAGGGAATCTCTCTCCCCTTCATCAGGCTGACCCACTCCGCAACACATTTTTCAAACGGTGCGCTTTCATTCTCAAAGCCGAAATAGATTTGCGGAAGCAGATAATCCACACTGCCGGTATCCAGCCAAGAAGCAATATCCGCAAACAGTGATTCTTTATTTTTCTCAACAAAGCACTGCGGGCTCACACCGAA
>ONWY01000245.1:2004-4716 GCA_900321665.1 uncultured Eubacteriales bacterium | reverse complement strand
AAAAAGAGGTCTTTCCATAGCCTTTTGGCTATTTTCAGACCTCTTTTTTAAATTACCTTTATTAAATTTTTAGGGGCTGTGTTTTTTCACAGCCCCTTTCACTATTATTTACTTTATCAGTGAATCCCGCCGGAAACGAAATCGGAAATAGAGTGTCTGTTTTCGTTCAGCTGGCAGAAGGTCTCCCCGTAAATAAATTTTTGCACATCGGTTGCGGTTTTCGGTACATCGACTACCCATACCCAAGCGCCGTTGTATGTGCCGCCCCAATAAGACTTGTAGTTTTCGGGCTCCACCTCTCCGGAAATGGGCGCGGTCAGCTGTTCCATTTCAAAGTCCTTCCAGCCGCCAAAGACAGCCTTTTGACCAAGCTTTGAAATATCCTTTTGAGAGAAGTTGGTGGAAACATAGCCCTTTTCGAGGTAGCTGTCTACCGTCTTAAACAGCTCGGTTGTGGAAAGCTCGCCGATTCTCTCGAGCATTGCGCTCATTACCTTTCTTTGTCTCTCGGTTCTCTTAATATCGCTGTCAAGCTTACGGATTCTGGAGTATACCAATGCTTCCAAGCCGTTGAGCTTCACATGTTCACCGGCGCTGGCATGCCAGGAATACTGCGCGGTCTCTGTCAAAAAGGCATTTTCCGCCTCGGTAACATCCACATAAATGCCGCCCATGGCATCAATCAAGTCCGCAAAGGAATCGAAGGTGGTCATCACATAGCCGTCAATCCTCGTTTTATAAAGGCTTTCGATTGTCTTAACAGTCAGTTCCGGTCCGCCGTAGTAGTTGGCGCCGTTGATTTTTTCGTGCGCTTCATAGGCTTCATGCTTCCCGGATACCTGCGGCACCTGAATCAAGCCGTAGGTGTCTCTCCAAACAGAGGTCAGCTTCAGCTTTTGATTAATGGTATCAATCGAAACCAAAATCATCGCGTCGCTTCTGCCGTATTCCTCGCCCTCGGGGTCATCCATACCGATTAAGAGCACATTGACTATCTTATCGTTATACATGGTTTGCCCCTCGGCTTTTTGCCAAGAATCGAGCCAGCCCTCTAAAGAATAGGTTTCGCCGGCACTCGTTTCGTAAAACATATCGCCGTGGTTTTTATCATCCCCTGTTTCGAGCTGCTTCCAAACATTGGTATCTTCCTTGGCAGTTTGGGTATTGCCGATCAGCTTCATGGTGATAAAATCCATAATGGCTTCTCGCTTGATATAAGCCACCGTTCCGATAGCGCCGAGAACCACCGCGATAATGGCAATGATAATAAGCGCTTTTTTGCCCTTGCCCTTTTTCTTTTTGCCGTTTCCTTTGCCGCCGTCATCGGAATGGTCGCCATCATCTGCGCCCTTTTCGGCATCGGGTACGGAGTCCTCGTTTTCGCTATTGTAGGAATACACATCCTCATAAGCGTCATCCGCAGCCCTGCTCACTGCTCTTCCGGTTGCCTCCGTTTCGGGCTGCGGCTTCTCGGGCATATATTCCTCGTGCCTTGCGCGCGCTTTTTTAAAGCCCTTTTTCGAGCCGTATTTTTCGGCAAACTCCTCATCGGTCATCAAGTGAACACCCGATTCCTCGCCATTATGGTCGAGGTGATATTTTTGCTCGATTTCTTCCAACCTGCTCATCGGCCTTTGCGGCTGTTCCTGCGGTTTCACGCTCTCTTCGAAGGGAACTAACGGTTTTTCCCTTTCAAGCGTATCGGTGCCGACTGTCGCCTCCGGTGTCTCCGGCTTGGGTTCTGAACTCTTACCGTCAAGGTAATCGAGATACATTTGATAATCAATATTTTTATCTGACATATTTACTCCCGAAGATTACTTTTCTTCGCTCCCCTGTGATTGATTTTCTTCGCTTTGATTGGTTTCGATTTCTTCTGTTTGGGAAGAGGCCTCCGCTTCCGGCGCTTCCTCTTCCTCCTCCACATGGCTTGTGACAACCATGGAAATGACTTTATCATCTTCTGCAAGCTTCATCACCTTCACACCCTTTGAAGGTCTGCCGAAGGTACTGATTTCGCTTACGGACATGCGAATAATAATACCGCTTTCGGAAATGAGAATAATATCATCATCATCTGTCACTGCAGCTACCGCAGCAACCTTGCCGTATTTCTCGGTCTTATAGTTTATCAAGCCGTGACCGGCGCGCTTTTGCAGCCTGTAATCGCTGCACTCGCTTCTTCTGCCGTAGCCGGTTTCGGTCACGGTGAGGATATTGGTGCCCTCATCAATTGCCGCCGCGCCGACTATGGTATCGCCCTCGTTAAGCTCGATTGCTTTCACACCGCGGGCGGTTCTGCCGATAGGCCTTGCGCCTGTTTCATTAAAGCGGATAGACATACCGGAATTGGTCGCCACAAGCAAATCCTGTTCTCCGGTGGTGTAAAGCACCTTAATTAGCTCATCCTCTTCATCTAAAACGATGGCCTTCAAGCCGCCCTTGCGGTTGGTGTTATAGGCATTTACCTTCGTTCTCTTGATAATACCGTTTCTGGTAATCATGCAGAAGTAGTCGGTTTCGCTCTCGAAGTTTTGCACCCGCACCATAGCGGTTACCTTTTCGCCCTCCTCAATCGGCAGCAGGTTAATAACATTCATGCCCTTGCTCGTTCTCGAGGACTCGGGAATGCGATAGCCTTTTAAGCGGTAGCACTTGCCGAAATTGGTGAAGAACATCAAATAATCGTGGGTGGAGCAGGATATCATAATC
>ONWY01000245.1:0-1987 GCA_900321665.1 uncultured Eubacteriales bacterium | reverse complement strand
CACATCCTCCTCGCGCCTGGTCATGCCCTTGATACCCTTGCCGCCTCTGTGCTGCGCCTGGTAGCTTTCGAGCGTTTGGCGCTTTAAGTAACCGAACTTTGTTAAGGTAATCACACATTCTTCAACCGGAATCAAATCCTCATCATCCACATTGCCGCTGACATTGAGGATTTCGGTTCTTCTCTCATCCGAGAATTTCTCGGCAATTTGTGTCGTTTCCTCCTTCACAATTGCCAAAATTTTGCTTTCATCCGCCAAAATGGCTTCGTACTCGGCAATCTTTGCTTCCAGCTCTGCCAACTCGTTGAGAATTTTGTCTCTTTCCAAGCCGGTGAGCTGCCCCAGGCGCATTTTGACAATGGCGTCTGCCTGTGCTTCATCGAGACCGAAGCGCTCCATCAGCGCTTCCTTACCCTCTTGCACATTGGGCGATTTTTTCAAAATCTCAACAACTTCATCAATATTGTCAAGCGCAATCACATAGCCCTTTAAAATATGGGCGCGCTCTTGCGCTTTCTTTAAATCAAACTGTGTTCTGCGCGTGATAACGCTTTCCTGGTGCTTGATGTATTCGCTGAGCATTTCCTTGAGTGTCAACACCTTCGGAATGCCGTTGACCAGCGCAAGATTAATAATACCGTAAGTGATTTGCATTTGTGAGAAGGAATAGAGCTGGTTGAGCACAAGCTCGGGGTTTGCATCCTTCTTCAAATCAATCACAATTTCCATTCCTTCGCGAGAGGAATAGTCATTGATATCGGAAATGCCTTCAATTTTTTTATCCTTAACCAGGTTGGCGATGCTCTCAATCAACCTGGCTTTGTTGACCTGATACGGAATTTCTGTCACGGAAATTTGATATCTGCCGGATTTCTTTTCTTTTATCTCCGCGCGCGAGCGCAAAATAATTTTGCCTCTGCCGGTGGTATAAGCCTGGCGAATACCGCCCCTGCCCATGATAATACCGGCTGTCGGGAAATCGGGACCCTTTATGTAGTCCATCAGCCCTTCATCGCTAATCTCCGGGTCATCAATCAGTGCGCACATACCGTTGACAACCTCGCGCAGGTTATGCGGCGGAATATTGGTTGCCATACCGACTGCAATACCGGTCGAGCCGTTGACCAAGAGATTCGGAAAACGCGCCGGCAAAACAGAAGGCTCTTTCAGTCTGTCATCGTAGTTCGTGCCCCAATCAATGGTATCTTTGTCGATATCCTCGAGCATCTTCATGCTGATTTTGCTCATTCTCGACTCGGTATATCTGTATGCTGCGGCGGGGTCGCCGTCAACCGAACCGAAGTTACCGTGACCGTCTACAAGCGTATATCTCATGGAGAAGGACTGCGCCAAGCGCACCATCGCATCATAAACCGATGCGTCACCATGCGGGTGATATCTACCGAGCACGGAACCGACGGTATCTGCACTCTTGCGGTAAGCGGCGTTCGGATACAGATTGTTTTCAAACATTGTATAAAGAATTCTTCTGTGAACGGGCTTTAAACCGTCTCTGACATCGGGAAGCGCTCTCGATACAATCACACTCATGGAATAATCCAAGAAGGCTTGTCTGACTTCCTTATTGATTTCTATATCGACAATTTTTTCATTTTCAAAAAAGTCACTCATTTAATATTATCTCCTAATTTATGACCTGCAATGTATTTTGTGTAAATAAAGTGTAAATACTGCTTGCTTTTTTCAGATGTCCAGATTTTCAACAAATTGGGCGTTTTTCTCGATAAACTCGCGCCTTGGCTCTACCTTGTCACCCATCAAAACGGAGAAGGTTTGGTCTGCCATTTCCGCGTCCTCAATCGTCACGCGCTTCATAATTCTCGTTTCCGGATTCATCGTTGTCTCCCACAGCTGAATGGGGTCCATCTCACCGAGACCTTTGTAGCGCTGCACGGAGCAATTTGCTCCCATTTTTTCGAGCAGCTCATCTCTTTCTTCATCCGAAAATGCATATTCATGCGTTTTA
>ONWY01000246.1 GCA_900321665.1 uncultured Eubacteriales bacterium | reverse complement strand
CCTCATCGGCACCAAGCTCGATAAACAAATCCAGCACCTCGTCTACCACCTCAAGCGGGCGCGCGCCGTCTCTATCCACCTTGTTGACTACCACGAGCACCTTTTTGCCGAGCCCGAGCGCTTTTTTGAGCACAAAGCGCGTTTGCGGCATGCAGCCCTCGAAGGCATCCACGAGCAGCAGTACGCCATCCACCATCATCAAAATGCGCTCCACCTCGCCGCCGAAATCGGCATGACCGGGCGTGTCCACAATATTGATTTTGGTCTCGCCATAGCGAATGGCTGTGGTTTTCGACATAATGGTGATGCCTCTTTCGCGCTCCAAATCATTGGAATCCATCACCCTGTCGAGCACCTGCTCATTGGTGCGGAAAGTGCCGCTTTGTCTTAACAGCTGGTCGACCAGCGTTGTCTTGCCGTGGTCAACGTGCGCAATAATTGCAATATTTCTTAAATTTTCTCTTTTTGCCATCGAAATATTAACCCCTTTATATTTGCTAAATTATTTTTCTTTTTTTACTCTTTTGCGTTTTGCTTTTTTGTGCTGCGGCTGCTCGGGCTCCCCGTCTGCTTGCGCAATCCGCTTGCGGAAAATGAAAAACAGGGTGTTGACGGCAAACAGCACGCCGAAGCTCACCATGCCGACATAGGCGCCGGAGGCAATGCCCATTTTGGTGATGGAGACAAAGGAG
The DNA here is from genome assembly GCA_900321665.1 of uncultured Eubacteriales bacterium. GTDB lineage: Bacteria > Bacillota > Clostridia > Oscillospirales > Acutalibacteraceae > RUG714. The sequence continues at coordinate 2,017 of ONWY01000246.1, read as the reverse complement.
GAGATTAACGATGTCAGCACATCGCCATCGCCCGTTGCCACAAGAGAGGTGATAGCAGAGGTCGGAATCACTCCGTTGACAAACGCATCACCGATTTTTAAAAAGCACACCACCGCCACAATGTAGCTCACAAAGCCGAGCCCTGTCACAATCGCCCTGGCAAGGTACGGCACATTCACAAAGCCGAGCACCAAGCTCGCGAGCAGGCACACAAGCATCAGCACAAAAAATACCGCCACGGCAATTGCCACGCCCTTGTAGCCGTATTGCCCGAGGTTGTCGAGCAGGCTGACATCGGCATTCGGGTCGATATCCTTTAAAAAGCCGAACATATCCGCAATGTTGTAGCTCTCGCCGCTGAGCATGGTTGAGTAGCCGACAATGGGCATAAACAGGCTGATAATCGCGATTGCCGCAAAAAACACATTGGTTACTTTATTGGTCAGTTTCATTTCTTTTTCCCCCAAGATGAATTGAGCTGCACGGTGCGGTTAATAATCAGCTTTTGCGCAGTTGAGTATTTGTCCGCACAATAGTAGCCCTGGCGCATAAATTGGAAGGTGTCAAGCGGCTTGATATCCTTCAAGCTGCCCTCGAGCAGACAGCCCTCGATAATCTGCAGGCTGTTTTCATTGAGGTTTTGCTCGAAATCGCCCTTGCTCTCATCGGAGGGATTCTCCGCTTTAAAGAGCCTGTCATACATCCTGATTTCGGCAGGAATACAATCGACAGCGCTGACCCAATGCACCGTGCCTCTGACCTTTCTGCCATCGGGAGAATTGCCGCCTTTAGAAAGCGGGTCATAGGTGCAGTGCACGCAGCTGATTTCGCCGTTTTCATCCTTTTCAAAACCGACGCACTTGAGGAAATACGCACTCTTGAAGCGCACCTCGTTGCCGGGGAAGAGGCGAAAATACTTTTTGGGCGGCTCCTCCATAAAGTCCTCTTTCTCGATGTAGAGCTCGCGCGAGAAGGTCACCTTCCTCGTGCCCATTTCCGGGTGATTGGGGTGGTTTTCAATCTCGATTTCCTCGGTCTGCCCCTCGGGGTAGTTATCAATCACCAGCTTCAAGGGGTGAATCACCGCCATCGCTCTGGGCGCGGTTTCGTTTAGCTCATCGCGCACGCAGCTTTCCAACATCGCAAAATCCACCACGCTGTATGCCTTGGAAACACCAATCATATCGCAGAAATTGCGGATTGCCGCTGCCGGATAACCGCGGCGGCGCATACCGCCGATGGTCGCCATGCGCGGGTCATCCCAACCATCCACAATGCCCTCCTTCACAAGGCGCAGGCACTTGCGCTTGCTTGTGAGCGTGTAGTTTAAATTCAAGCGTGCAAACTCTATCTGCCGGGAGGGCTGCTCGAAGCCGAGCTCGCGCAGGAACCAATCGTAAAGCGGTCGGTGGTTTTCAAACTCCAGCGAGCACAGCGAGTGGGTCACACCCTCCTTGGTATCGGAAAGCGGGTGCGCAAAGTCATACATCGGGTAAACACACCACTTATCGCCCGTGCGGTGGTGGTGGGCAAACATAATGCGGTAAATAATCGGGTCGCGCATATTCATATTAGGGCTTGCCATATCAATCTTGGCGCGCAGCACCATCGACCCCTCGGGGTGCTTGCCCGCGGTCATCTCCTCAAACAGGCGCAGGTTTTCCTCCACGCTCCTGTCTCTGTAGGGGCTGTTTTTGCCGGGAATGTCAAAGGTGCCGCGGTACTCCTTTTGCTGCTCGGGAGTCAGCTCGCACACATATGCTTTACCCGCCTCAATGAGCTTTATCGCGCACGCGTGCAGGAAATCAAAGTAATCGGAAGCAAAGTAAACATTGTCATAATCAAAGCCGAGCCACTTGATATCCTGCTCTATCGCCTCCACATACTCCGTGTCCTCTTTGGTCGGGTTGGTATCATCAAAGCGCAGGTTGCAAATGCCCTTGTACTTGTTTTTGACACCGAAATTGATGCAAATCGCCTTTGCGTGGCCGATGTGCAAATAGCCGTTGGGCTCGGG
>ONWY01000249.1 GCA_900321665.1 uncultured Eubacteriales bacterium | reverse complement strand
AATAAAACAATTCATTGGAAGTGGACAAATAAAAATTAAAAAACACTTGATTTTTGATGCGCCTTGTGGTATTATTCCATTGTTATTTTTCTATGTTTAGGTTGAAAGAGGTGAAAATACATGAAATCAGGAATTCATCCCGAGTATAAAGAGGCAGAAATCAGATGTGCTTGCGGCAATGTCATTAAGACCAAGTCCACAGCAGGGGATATGTCCGTTGATATTTGCTCCAACTGCCATCCGTTCTTCACAGGCAAGCAAAAGCTTGTAGATACCGGCGGTCGTGTTGACAGATTCAACAAGCGCTTCGGTTTATCTCAAAAATAAGTTAAAAGAAGGAAAGCAGGTTTTTAAAACCTGCTTTTTTAAATTCTAATTTAGCGCACGCTTCGTGCGTTAAATTAGCAACCGCTTAATGCCCTCCCTTGTCAGGGAGGGGGGACCGCTTGCGGTGGGCGGGTAGTTGTTTTTACTGAATCTGTGGGGATTTGACTACCCCTCAGTCTTGCTAACGCAAGACAGCTCCCCTCACAAGGGGAGCCGTTAAAAGGTTGCTAATTTATCTGCCCTTAGGCAGATAAATTAGAATTTAAAGGAGTATCATGAAAGAGTACAAAACCATTCGGCAGGCTGCCGAGGCGGAGCATACGGTTCAGCGCTCGAAATTCATCGCGCACATACAGCGCGTGGAGAGTAGGGAGGAAGCCGAGCAGTTTATCGCCGCTGTCAAAAAAGAATATTGGGATGCGCGCCACAATGTGTATGCCTACGTGCTCAAGGGCGGTGAATCGCGCTGCTCGGATGATGGCGAGCCCTCCGGCACCTCGGGTATGCCGACCTTAGATGTGCTCTTGAAGCAGGGGGTTTCGGATGTGTGCGTGGTTACCACGCGCTACTTCGGCGGCATTTTGTTGGGTACCGGCGGCTTGGTGCGCGCCTATTCCAAAGCGGCGGCGCTGGCACTCGAAAAGGCAGGCAGTGTGCAGGTGGCACCGTGCGCAGTCTTAGAGGCAGTCGTTTCCTATGCGCTTGCCGACAAGCTGCAGCGCTTTTTGAAGGAGAGCGGCTGTGTCATCGAGCAGACCGATTATGCCGAAAATGTGCGCTTTTTATTCTACTTGCGCGAGAGCGAGCGCACAGTCTTCGGCGCAAAATTGACCGATGCTTTCCAAGGCGAAATCAAGCCCGATTTTATCAAAAATGAATACAAAGCGTTATGATTATTTTGATTTTTGTTTAATATAACTAAAAAGGTGCCAATTTTCAACATAAAATTGGCACTTAATTATTGATTTTGTATAAAAAACATATTGCATAAATATTCCTCTTTTGCTATAATAAGGTTAAATAATTTTTTAAAAGGAGATAAAAAAATGGAATTCGTTCAGTACATTGCTATCTGTGCGGCAGTGGTTGCTCTTTTTGTGGCATTCATCAAAGCAACACAGATTAACAAGGCACCTGTCGGAACAGAGAGAATGAAGGAAATTTCAACCGCTATCAATCAAGGCGCAAAGGCGTTCTTGTTCTCCGAGTACAAGATTCTTGTATTCTTTGTAGCAGCTGTTTTCCTTATCATCACCGTTGTCGGCTTCTTTGATAAAGAGGGCATTTACGGTCTCGGTTGGCAAACCGCTATCTGCTTCCTTTGCGGTGCATTATTCTCAACCCTTGCAGGCTATTTCGGCATGAATGTAGCGACCAAGGCAAATGTGCGCACAGCCAATGCTGCCAAAGAGGGCGGCATGAACAAGGCTCTTTCTATCGCCTTCAAAGGCGGTTCCGTCATGGGTCTTTGCGTGGTTGGCCTCGGCCTTTTGGGTGCCGCTGCGATTTATGCACTTTTCGGTAAATCCAATCCTGCAATGGCAGGCAATATGTTGACAGGCTTCTCTTTGGGTGCTTCCTCTATCGCACTGTTTGCGCGTGTTGGCGGCGGTATCTACACAAAGGCTGCCGATGTCGGCGCTGACCTTGTCGGTAAGGTAGAAGCAGGTATCCCCGAGGATGACCCGCGTAACCCCGCTGTTATCGCCGATAACGTAGGCGACAATGTCGGTGACGTTGCAGGCATGGGTGCTGACCTCTTCGAGAGCTATGTCGGCGCTATCGTTTCCTCCATCATCCTTGGTGCCACCATGGCGGCAAAGGATGGCGGATATAAAAACGCCGCTGTTTTCTCGCTCTTAATCGCAGGCTGCGGTATCATCGCTGCTATCATCGGTCAGTTATTTGTCCGCGGTAAGGAAGGCGGCGATCCGCATAAGGCACTCAACATCGGTACATACAGCGCAAGCATCATTGTGTTGATTGCAGCCGGTGTCGGCTCCTGGTTCGCATTTGGCAACCTCAAGGCATTCGGTGCAGTGGCTGCCGGCGTTATTGTGGGTACTCTCATCGGTATCCTCACCGAGGTTTACACCTCCGATGCATACAAATCCGTTAAGCACATCGGTAAAGAGTCCGAAACAGGCCCTGCTACCAACATCATTGCAGGTCTTGCGGTCGGTATGAAGAGTACCGTTCTCCCGATTGTCTTAATCGCGATTGCAATTATCATTGCATACTTGTTATTCGGTATTTACGGTATCGCTATCGCAGCTGTCGGTATGCTTTCCACCACCGGTATCACCGTTGCGGTTGATGCCTATGGCCCGATTGCAGACAACGCAGGCGGTATCGCCGAGATGAGCGGTCTTGATGAAAGCGTTCGTAAGATTACCGATACCCTTGACTCCGTTGGTAACACCACCGCTGCTATGGGTAAAGGCTTCGCTATCGGCTCCGCTGCTTTGACAGCTCTCTCCCTGTTTATGTCTTTCGCCGAGCAGGCAAAAATCAGTACTGAACTTGCAAAGAGCTCCGTTCTTGATTATAAAGTCGTTGTCGGTTTGTTAATCGGCGGTATGCTGCCGTTTATCTTCTCCGCCTTGACGATGAACTCTGTGGGTAAGGCTGCTTCTCAGATGATTGAAGAGGTGCGCCGCCAATTCAGAGAGCACAAGGGCATTATGGAAGGCACCGAGAAGCCCGACTACACCACTTGTGTATCTATCTCCACCAAGGCAGCTCTCAAAGAGATGCTTGTTCCCGGTATCATGGCAGTGGTTGTGCCGCTTGTCGTAGGCTTCGGCCTCGGTGTCAGCGCGCTGACCGGTATGCTTGCAGGCGCCCTT
>ONWY01000250.1 GCA_900321665.1 uncultured Eubacteriales bacterium | reverse complement strand
GATTTGCTCCAAGAAGGCTTCAAAATCGCCTGCTTTTAACGCTGCAGCCGCAGCCTCAACCTTTTCATTTTCGCCATAAAAATGCATCGCTCTGAGCACGGCTCTATCCCCGAGCTTCTCGCGAATGGCAGGGATGTTATCAATCACCTGCTGCTTATCGACCTCGCGCAGGACCTTCTTGCCGAAGAAGGCGGCAACACCCTCCATCTCACCTCTGACGGCGGCATAATCATCGGTCAAATCCGCATGGGAGCCGCCGGTGTTGGTAATGCAAAGCGCATAGCCGGTCGATTGAAAATCATAATCTAATTTTTCGATAGAAGGATTGTTGATATCCTTAAAATCAAACTTTACCGCACTGCCGGTAGCAATGGTTAGCTGGTCCATCAAGCCGCAGGGCTTATCAAAAAACACATTTTCCGCATACTGCGAAATCTGCGCAAGCTCCACATTGTTGATAGCGCCGCCGTTATACAGCTCGCTCAAAATACAGCCGAGCAGGCATTCATATGCCGCCGAGGAGGAAAGCCCGCTGCCAGCAGGCACATTGGATAGGGTGTAGGCATCAAAAGCGCCGATGGTGTAGCCAAGCTGCTGAATGCGCGCGCTGACACCTCTTAAAATAGCAGTGGAGTGTCCCTTTTCCGCCTCCTGCGGCTCAAGTTCGCCGATATCAATTTCATTGATGGCATGACCTCTGCTCTTGACGCGGATTTTGCTGCTGTCATTCTTGCACACAATACCGATAACATCAATATTGACCGCGCCTGCAAGCACCTTGCCGTAGTTATGGTCGGTGTGATTGCCGCAAAGCTCGGTTCTGCCCGGCGCGGAAAACGCATAAAAATCACCCTCGCTGTAACCGAAAAAGTCATAAAACTCATCAATCGCTGCGATGTAACGCTGTGCCGCGGCAGTTTCATTGCCCTTGCCGTACAAATACGCTAACTTTTCATTAAATTCGCCGCGCTCAAGCGCAGCCTTCATTTCAAAAAGATTCATGGTTCTATCCTCTAAATTTATTTCTAAGGCTTTGCACATCTTTGTATTCCGCACCGCCAAGAGTATCTAACTCCTCGGGAAGAACCGGGATGTACCGCTCCTTATCTTCTGCTTGCAGCGGCTCCGCTTCACCGGCTTGCTCAAAGTCGGATTTGCCGCTTTTATCATCGCTCCTGCGCTTGAAATAAAACACGGTGTTGGTAATAAATATACCCACACCGCCAAAGGCGATGAAAATCATAATCAGTATCACAAAGGTTCTGGTAAAGGGATTGAAAATTTCGCGACCGATTCTGGTGTAGACATACACCCTGGGTGCAATCGCCAAAACCGAAACGAGCATATACCAATGAAATTTACAATCTTTATTGGCACCGTAAAGCCTGCTGACAAAGTTTATCGGAAAGCAGGGAAAAAAGCGAAATGCGGCTAAGAGCGAATAGCTCGAAACGCCGTTAACATCAATCGCAAGGCGCACATATTTATTTTTTCGCAGCAGGTTTTGCATATAACTCTCGCCCTTTACCCTGCCGGAATTGAAGCGCAAATAAAACATCCCCGCAAGCCCTAAGAGATTGATAAACACGGCAACCCACCAATATTTACCAAACATAATACCGCTCATCATACACACAAGCGATAGAGGCAAAAACGGCAAATATGCTTTAAAAAAATAGATGAACAGTATTACAAGAACAGTCAGCGCAATATTATTGGCGCCGGACATAAAATTTAAAATATATTCCTGCACAAAGGTCAGCTTGGAAATTACCCAATCATAGCGCAGCGATAAGACATCGATATACCTGAGAACCAGAAACAAGAATGCCTCGCAAACAAGCAAAACAATAAAGATGATAATGCTTTTAAACAAAAAGTAAGCCTTTTTCTCCTTCTTGACTTTGCCTAATCTTGAAAGGGTATTCTCCGAATACTTATCCATATTTACTCCAATTATCGCAATGCACAAAGAAAATGTGCATACTCTTTCACATTAGTATTTCTATTTTACACTATTATTACAATAAAATCAATAATTATATAAATAATAATAGCTTTTCAAAAATTTTGCCGCGGCGAATGTGCAAAAAAAGGAACCGATGCCTCAGCTCCTTAAAAAGCGAAATAACAGTGAAAGCATCACTTTTAATCATCCGCATAAATATTTTCATTAATGCCCACCGGCTCCTCACGCTCGAAGGAGCGGAATTTGTAGCCGAAGGCGCGCAGCTCCTTTGCGTTTTCAAACACGGCGCCGGTGCCTCTTGCCACGCAGTTTTCCGGCTCCGGTACAAGCTTTGCGGGAATGCCGATGTAATCGGAAAGAAATTGTCCCATACCGTTTAACTTGCACATACCGCCGCACATATGAATGCCCTCGAGCGAAATATCCGCGACCAGCTCCGGCGGTGTTTGCTCCAAAATAGAAGCAAGCGAAGCGGCAAACTTATTTAAAAACTCCTTAAGTACATTATAAATCTCAAAATTGGATAACTCCGCAATATCCGGCAGACCGGTATTGATATTTAAACCCTTGGCAGGCATAGTCACCTCCACCTTGGGCGCGACGGCGGTGCCGATATCCTTCTTGATTTCCTCCGCGGTGCGCTCGCCGATGCGTATATTATAGGTTTCATAGACATATTTCATAATGGCTTCATCCATATCGCTGCCGCCG
>ONWY01000251.1 GCA_900321665.1 uncultured Eubacteriales bacterium | reverse complement strand
GATTTTAGTGCTTTGAGAACGCAGGTTGGCTGGCGCCAATCAAGTTAGAAAACGCTAAAATACGCTTAAATAGCGGATTTTAAGCGGGTTCGTGCGTGAGTGATATGCCATGCGTAGCATCATGGAGAAAACGAGATGGAAAAAATACACTTATTGCAGCAAAAGCTGCCCGCCGGCTTGGATTGCGCTGTGATTACAAGCGCGCCCAACCGCCATTATCTGACCGGCTTTGCCTCCTCCAACGGCACCTTAGTCGTCGCGCGCGATGCGGCATTTTTCTTTACCGACTCGCGCTATACCACCGCGGCGCGGCAGGCGATTCGCGGCGCGCAGGTGATAGAGGAAAGCGGCAATCGGCTCGAAAACCTCAAAGCGTTTTTACACGAGCGCGGCTACCGCTGCATCGCCTTTGAAGCGGCGCACACCTCGGTAGAGCAGTACCATGCCTTAAAAAAGGCTTTGGGCGATTTCAGCTTGGATTTTTCGGGTGAAACGGACCGGCTGCTATTGCACACTCTGCGCCGCAAAAAGAGCGCGGAGGAGGTGGAAAAAATCAAGGCGGCGCAGCGCATCACGGATGCTTGCTTTGCGCACATTTGCACCTTTATTCGGGAGGGAATGCGCGAGAAGGATATTCAGCTCGAGATGGATTTTTATATGCTCTCCCACGGTGCGGATGCACTTTCATTTGAAACCATCGTCGCCTCGGGTGAAAACGGTGCAAAGCCCCATGCGGTGCCCGGCGACAGGCGCGTAAAAAAAGGCGATTTTATCACAATGGATTTTGGCGCGGTGGTGGATTTTTACCATTCGGATATGACCAGAACCGTGGCGTTGGGCGAGCCGAGCGCCGAAATGGTGCAGGTTTACAACACGGTCTTGTTTGCCCAAAATGCCGCCATTGCCGCCGCAAAGAGCGGCGTGAGCTGCAAGCAGGTGGATGCCGTTGCAAGAGATATTATCAAAAACGCGGGCTACGGGGCGTATTTCGGCCACGGCACCGGGCACGGTGTGGGCGTGGAAATCCACGAGCAGCCCTGCTTTAATACCACCAGCGCTGATGTGTTTGAAGCGGGCGATGTGGTAACCGTGGAGCCGGGAATTTACCTGCCCGAGAGATTTGGCGTGCGCATCGAGGATATGCTCTACCTTGCGGGCGAAACCCCTGTCAATTTGACCGAAAGCGAGAAAAAATTGATTGTATTATAATTTTTTCTTGATTTATTGCATTTAAAATAATATAATAAAGTAAATAATGGGATAAAGGCGTTGCATTTATCCGCAAGAAATGTATATTGGAGGAATATGGAATGATTTCAGCAGGCGATTTCAGAAACGGTATGACCTTTGAGATGGACGGCAAGGTTTATCAGGTAGTTGAATTTCAGCATGTTAAGCCGGGTAAGGGCGCAGCCTTTGTCCGCACAAAGTATAAAGATGTGATGACAGGCAGCGTCGTTGAGCGCTCCTTTAACCCGACCGAAAAATTTGAGCAGGCATATGTTGAGAGAAAGGATATGGAATATCTTTACAACGATGGCGAGCTCTATTATTTCATGGACCCCGAAACCTACGAGCAGGCTCCGATTTCCGCTTCTGTTTTGGGTGACAACTTTAAGTTTGTGAAAGAAAATATGATTTGCAAGCTCGTTTCCTTTAAGGGCGAGGTGTTCTCCGTTGAGCCGCCCACATTCGTGGATTTGTTAATCACAGAGACCGAGCCCGGTGTCAAAGGCAACACCGCGACCAATGTTACCAAGCCCGCAACAGTGGAAACCGGCGCTATCGTGAAGGTTCCCGGCTTTATGAACGAGGGCGAATTAATCAAGATTGACACCCGCACCGGTGAGTGCTTGGGCAGAGCAAACAAATAATATCAAATCGCATAAAGCGGAAAGGCAGTGAGAAGGATGACCACTCTCGAAAAAATTGCTTATTTAAAAGGCATTATTGCAGCAAGCAATATCAGCGATTCTCAAACCAAGAGGATTTATGAAGCCATTTTATCCGTTTTGGATTCCATTGCGGAGGATGTAGAGTTTAATGCCAATAATATTGATAATATCGACTCTCGCTTAAGCGAGGTGGATGAAGACCTCGATGCCGTAGAAAGCCTTGTGTTCGGTGATGATATGTTTGATAGTGATGATTTCGCCGAAGACTACAGCGAGGATGCCTATGATGCCGAGGAGGATGATTTCGAGGAATACGAGGACTATGCCGAGGAGGATGATTTTTCGGCTGAGGACGACGAAGCGCTCGAGGACGAGCTTGAGGAAGGCGAAGATTCTCTCGATGATGACGAGGATGATGCGCTTGCAGAGGAATTTGATGAGGATGAAGAGCAGGGAGAGGAAATGTATGAAATCGAGTGCCCTGCCTGCCACGAAACCATCTATTTGCAGGAAAGCGTTATTTTAGACGGCGGCGTGGATTGCCCCAATTGCGGCGAACCGCTTGAGTTTGATATTGAGTTTGAAGAAGAATAATAAAACACAGTGTAAAAGCTGTCTCAACCGTTGCGGTTGAGACAGCTTTTTTGATTAATGTCTTTAGACTGTTCCGCCGCGCGGAACAAACAACCACCCGCTATGCGGGTGTGCAACAAATGTTATACATAGTAAACGCTTTGAGGG
>ONWY01000252.1 GCA_900321665.1 uncultured Eubacteriales bacterium | reverse complement strand
ATTTGCTCGCAAATTCTTTCTGTTGTGTAGTTTGTTTCGACGAGGGTGCGGGTGTCCCGCCCACAACTATTCACTCTTCACTATTCTCTATTCACTGCGAAGCAATATCACTCGCCGCAGGCGAATATCACTGCGTGAAAGGAACTTTCACGCTAACCCGTCCCTGCACTTTCAAAGCGAAAGAACCGTCCCTGCACTTTTATGTAAATGAGAAAAGACTCTGCGGTAGTCTTTATGCAATTGATTTTTTCTTACTTATCTTATATAATATAAAAAATAGGAGGAGATTTGCCATGAAAAAGTTGTTTTCCATTTCTTTATCTATCCTGATGATAGTATCTATCATTGCGACCATGCCGTTTGCCGTGGCGCTAAATGATACGCCCGCATCGGCAACGGTGCAGAGTGTAGATTCTTATGTCGATTTTGCCGCCGCTGCGCCGATTGCCACCGTGCGCATTGACAACACAAAAATCAATCGGGAAAATGCGGCAATCGCTTACCGCGATACTTCCAAGCGGTTTGCTATTAATGAGCAAGGCTATGTGTATGCCGAAAACTGCACGGTTAAGCAGGGCGGCTACACCGGTTTGGGCGGCTTTACGCTTAGCTTTGCGGACGCTGCTGTTTTCCCCGATGGCAGCAGAAAGCCGTTGGAGGTTTTCTTTGCCGAAGTGCATACCATCGGCTTAACGGATGTTGAACAGTATAAAGATGATTTGTATTTTGCACAAATTACCGATAATCCCGCTCATCCGCTGGATTTTACACCGCTATCGCAGGCGCAAAAGCATGTTGCCATCCGCAGCAGAGTGTATTTTAGTATTCCGCAAGCCGGCGCGGAGGATACTTTCCTTTTTGCGGCAAGCGGCATCAATACAGCCCGCAGTGCAAACAGCAATTTTGCAAGAATAGTGGATGCATCGGGGCATTATAACTATTCCGAATCGATGGAGCCGATGAGCGGCATTGCCGCAGGTAGCGGTTTATATTATCCTGCCGATACGGCGTTAAATGTGGTGCAGGGTACCACGGCCGGGAGCCTTGGCGTGCGTTTTGTCGGTACAGGTAATCCCATAGAAAATTTTTTGGCATATAAAGACGGCTTTGCCGCTGTCGGCAATGCGAAAACAGGCTTTTCTTCGCGCATATGGAGCAGTTGCGGCACGAATATTATGCCGCTTGCAATCAATCTTCTCACCCCGGGCGTGGGGTATGAACTCTCTACCGCGGCAGGGGAAAACGGCAGTATCTCTCTATGGGCTGACGGCACTGCCAACAGTGAAAGTGCGACGCAACTTGCCGGCGGAACAGTGCAAACGCCGCTGACCTACCTTGTGCCGAAAGGCAAGGCGGTCACGGCGGTGATAACGCCAAATGTCGGTTATGAACTTGACACATTGACCGTGAACGGCACCGTTGTACAACCAACGCGTTCGAGCAGCATCTGCGGTCCCTATGAATATGACATCCCTGCGGAGATTGCAGGGCGGTTAGAGGGAGACAACTGCACCGTGAGCGCCACCTTCAAGCCCTTTGAAAAAAGAACAATGGAAATGCGCGTAATTGCTTCCAATTGGACTTACGGCGAAGATTCTTCGATGTGCCTGCGCGTTTCCCCCGCAAGTATTCCGGCGTATGCAACGCTCACAAAATTATATAAGGAGCGTGGTGCGCACGAGAGCACTTACACAACCGAAAAACCCACACAGGCAGGGGAATATACAGCCAAGTTTATTCGCTCTGAGACCGATATGTATAAAGAGGATGTCAAAGTTTTCGATTTCACCATTTATCAGGCGGAACCGACTTACACCGTGCCAACCGGATTAACGGCTACCTATGGCGACCGGCTTTCAAGCGTAACCCTACCCGAGGGCTGGCAGTGGGATAACGGCGCACAGTCGGCGGGCAATGTCGGTAATAACAGTTTTGCGGCAACCTTTACACCTACGGATGCGAGAAATTACAAAACCGAGAGCGAAAGTGTAGGTGTGAATGTGGCGAAAAAAACGCTCACCGTTACGGCGGATGATAAGAGAAGTTTCTGCGGTTCGCCGCTGGAGGCGTTGACTTACACCATCAGCGGAGAAACGGCGCCCGGTGATGACCTCGGTATCACCCTTGCCACGCTTGCTGATAAAGATACTCCCGGTCATTATGATATTACGGTTAACTGCGTTAACGGCACCTATCGGGTAGAAGAAGCGCCGGTTTATGACTTTGTTATCGGGAAAAACGCGCAGTGGACACTCGGAGGTGACAAACCGCTTGCTTTTACCCTGCAACGCAGTTACAATGATGAAGATACTTTCTCCAACTTCCGCGGTATTGAAGTGGATGGCGTTACGGTTGAAGGTATACACTATGATGCCACGCAAGGCAGCGTCAATATTCGCTTGAAAGCGGCATTTTTAAACACCCTTTCCGTAGGCGAACACACATTAAAAGTGCTATTTAATGATGGAGAAACCGCAACCACCGTTACCGTTTTAGCCGTAGACGAAGAGCGGACAGTTGTACCGCAGGATAATGTACTACCCGCGAATACGCAAGCGCCAAAGGCGGCAACGCAAAAAAACAGCACTTCTCCGGTAACGGGCGATACGGGGAATGTCTGGGCGCTCGCATTGCTTATAAGTGCCGGTGTTGCTACGGCATCGGTAATTCTGTCAGTTAAAAAGAAACACCAATCAAACCACCTGTAAGTTATAAAATAAAGGTGTTTTAAAACTTAATTCGCCGTGAAAAAGTCTCAAAGGCGACGCAAAGTATTATGTGTGCGTTCGCACTTACAAAACCATAGGACAAGGGGACGGTTAGCGTGAAAGGAACTTTCACGCTAACCGTTCTTTCACTTTAAGCTAAACACTACATCCTAAACACTAAATACTGTTCGCTTGCGAACATGCCGACTGCCGACAGCTGACCGCCGACAGCCGGACTCGCATCGCGAGCCACACAAACACTGTTCGCTCCGCGAACCCGCCGACTGCCGACAGCCAGCAGCCAGCAGCCAGAGGTGGCAAGGCTATGCCTTGCATTTTATGACTACCCCTCCGCCGACTTTGTCGGCACCTCCCCTCACAATGGGAGGCGTTAAGAGGTGGCAAGGCAAAGCCTTGCATTATAATGCTAAACACTAAACACTATTTACCTGCCTAAGGGCAGATAAATCCGAGCTCTGCTCGCTTTGTTCATTATTACCATTTTTTAGACAAAGTCGCATAAAAAAATAGTAGAAAAATGCCAAAAGTCTATTGACATTGATTTTTAGGGATAGTATAATAAAAATGATTGTTTAACTTAGTTAATTAAGGGGAATTATATGGTATCTTTGGCGAAAAAAGGCGACACCTTGTACCTGTACCACGATGAAAAGTGCGTCTTTTCTCTTGCGCAGGGCGAGTATGCGTTTTATTTAGGTGTCGGCAGCAGCGACTACAAAATGAGCCACGGTTCATTCAAAATTTCCGAAACACTCGAGCAGCGCGTGCGCGTGCGCGCGAAGCGCATTACACTCGAGGGCGGCATCGCCAAGGTATTCGGCAACACGGGCTACATGCAAATCGAGTGCGAAAACAATCGCTTTAAATTTACCCCGGTCGGCTTCCGCCGTTACAACACGATGTTGGTGAGAATCCCGACGGTGCCCGGCGAGAGCGTTTACGGCGGCGGCGAGAACTTTACCGAGTTTAACCTGCGCGGCAAGCGCTTAAATGTGTGGGTTGCGGAGCATATCAACGGCTTGCAAATCGGCAAGAAGCTTGCCAAGCAGGTGGTGGGTATCAAAAACAGCACGCGCAAGCAGGATTTATCAAAATATGAAACCTACTATGCGCAGCCGACCTTTATCAGCTCCCGCAAATACTACTTTCACTCCCTGACCACAGCGCGCTGTGTGTTTGATTTCACTTATACAAGCCGAAAAGGCGAGGTGTGGAATTTAATTCGCACCGATGAGCCGGCGCCCTTCTACATCGGCTTTGGCGAGGACTTTGAGCAGCTGCTCGCGAACCTGACCGAGGTGGTCGGCAGGCAGCCGGAGCTGCCCGATTGGGTGTATGACGGCATGATTTTAGGCGTGCAGGGCGGCACACAGACCATGCTGCAAAAGCTCAGGACCGCGCGCGAAGCCGGCATCCCGGTCAGCGGGCTTTGGATTCAGGATTGGGAAGGCAGGCGCGTGACCGCCGTCGGCAAGCAATTATTCTGGAATTGGGAGTGGGACAGCACCCTTTACCCCGGGTTAGATAAAGAGATACCGCGCTTGAATGCCGAGGGAGTCAAGGTGCTCGGCTACATCAACCCGTTTTTGGCAGTGGAAAAGCCGCTGTACAAGGAGGCAAGCGCCAAGGGCTACTGTGTGAAAAACAAGGCAGGGGAGGATTACTATGTCACCATTACCACCTTCCCGGCGGCAATGGTCGATTTGACCAACCCCGATGCCTATGAGTGGATAAAAAACATTATTAAAAAGAATATGATAGACTTCGGGCTCTCGGGCTGGATGGCGGACTTCGGCGAGTATTTACCGACCGATTGCGTGCTCCACAGCGGCGAGGACCCCAAGCTGGTGCACAATACCTGGCCGGCGCGCTGGGCGCAGGTCAACCGCGAGGCAGTCGAGGAGAGCGGCAAGCTCGGTGAAATTATGTTTTTCACCAGAGCCGGCTACTCCGACACACCGCGCTACTCCACGATGATGTGGTGCGGCGATAACCATGTGGATTTCTCGGCGGATTTCGGCTTGCCGAGTGTCATCCCCGCGATGCTCTGCCTGAGCTGCTGCGGCTTCGGGCCACCTCTTTCTTTAACCTGAAAAGGAGCGAGGAAGTGTACATGCGCTGGTGCGAGATGAATGCCTTCACCCCGCTGATGCGCGGGCACGAGGGCTTGAACCCCGATATCAACGCGCAGTTTGATGCTTCCGCGCGCGTGCTGCGCCACGGCGAAAAGATGGCACGCATCCACACCGCTTTGGCACCGTACTTAAAGCAGCTGGCGGCAGAAAACGCACAAAAAGGCATTGCAGCCATTCGACCGCTGTTTTTCTACTACAACGAGCCGCAGGCTTTTGATGAAGCCTATGAATACCTGCTCGGCAGGGATATTTTGGTGGCGCCGGTGCTCAAGCAGGGCGCAACCGAAAGAGAGGTATACCTCCCGCGCGAGAGGTGGATTCACCTCCCGAGCGGCAAGGAGTACCACGGCGGCAGGGTGCTTGTGAATGCACCGCTCGGCGAAATTCCGGTATTTGTCAGAGCAGAGGCACCGCAGCAGGTGCTCGAAATGACCAAAAACCTGTTTTAATTCGGTTTATTATTAATTCAATGATAAAAAGCATATATTTTGGAGGCAAAAAATGAAGTATTTTTTAGACAGTGCAAAAATTGATGAAATCAGAGAAGCATATGAAACCTTTGGGATTGACGGCGTGACCACCAACCCCAATCACATTATGAACTCGGGCAAGCCGTTTTTGACCGTGCTTGGCGAGCTGGCTGATTTTGTAAAAGAGAAGGATATCGAGGGTTGGGAGAAATTCCCGATTTCGGTGGAGATTAACCCGCATTTGGACGATGCGGATGAAATGGTGGAAATGGGCACCAAGATTGCCGGCATGTGCAAAAACTTTGTCATTAAGATTCCCTGCACCGAGGCAGGAATTGCCGCGGCGAGAAGGCTCGAGCAAAAGGGCATCAGAACCAATGTGACCTTGGTCTTTACTCCCTCTCAGGCAATGCTGCCCGCAAAGAACGGCTCGCTTTTCGTTTCCCCCTTCATCGGTTGGAAGGAGAGCGCAGGCGAGAGCTGCGAGCAATACATTCAAGATATTGTGGATATTTACGCAAACTACGGCTACCTCGGCAAAACAGAGATTATCTGCGCCGCAGTGAGAACCGGCAAGCAGATTGCCGATTGCGCCGTTGCCGGTGCCGATATCGTGACCGCCGGCTTGCAGGTGTTTAAAGACAGCTTTTATCACCCCTATACCGATTACGGTCTTGCCAAGTTCCAAGCGGCGTGGGATAAGACGATTACGGAATAAAGCGAAGCTCGCGTTGCGAGCAAAGAAGAAAGAAAAAAGAAGAAAGAAGAATGGTGGGCGGGACACCCGCACCCGTTCCGCT
>ONWY01000256.1 GCA_900321665.1 uncultured Eubacteriales bacterium | reverse complement strand
TTGCTTGATAAAGGGCACGATTTCGCGCGTTATCACCGCATTATCAGGCGCATCTTCACCGCCCGGTTCAAAGAACACCGGCGGCGGTGTCATCACATACACCTGTGCGTGATTGGGCATGGCGCGATAGCTTTCAATCAAAAAATCATAATCATTTGCAAATTGCGCCTTGTCCCAATTTACTTTTTTACTGTCGTTGGTGCCGAGCATAAAAATCACGATATCTGCCCCGAAAAGCTTGCTTTTTTCAAAGACTTCTTCCATCGCATAGGGGAAATCGCCTGCAAGGGATACCGTTCTGCCGGTTATGCCGAAATTTTTGACTTCGTAATTTTCTCCGAGCAGTGCCGCTAACTGTGAAGGGTATGCATCCTTTTCCCGATTTGGCAGGGCGTAGCCAAAGGTAATGCTGTCGCCCACACAGGCTATTTTTATCTTCTTTGAGGGCACTGCGCTCTCGCTTTGTGCGGCAGTGCCTGCCTCCCCCTGTGCCGAGGAGCCCTTGTTATCTCTTTTCACCAACAAAAAAATGCCTCCGGCAACGACTGCCGCTGCCAAAACACAAATCAAAACCACCATCAATCGCTTCTTTTTCATCTGCGCTCCGCCTTTTGCTGTTATTCTCCGAATAACGGAGTGGAATAGTACCTGTCAGCACTGTCGGGCAAAATGACCGCAATTTGCTTGCCTGCGTTTTCCGGCCGCCGCGCCAGCTGTACCGCCGCGCACAGTGCGGCGCCTGCGGAAATGCCGACCAAAAGCCCTTCACTTTGCGCAAAGTGCTTGGCAAAGGTAATCGCCTCTTCATCGCCGACTGTGATTACCTCATCATAAATCTCCGTATTCAATATCTCAGGCACAAAGCCTGCACCGATTCCCTGAATCCCGTGCGCCCCGCTCTCTCCTTTTGAGAGCACGGGCGAGCGCTCCGGCTCTACGGCAACCACCTTCACCTGCGGATTTTTCTCTTTCAAATACTCCCCGGTGCCGGTGAGGGTGCCGCCGGTGCCGACACCTGCCACAAAAATATCTACCTTCCCGGCGGTATCTTCCCAAATCTCGGGACCGGTTGTCTTCTTATGCGCCATAGGGTTGGCGGGATTTGTGAATTGCCCGGCGATAATGGCGCCGGCGTTTTCGCGCTTCAGCTGCTCCGCCTTCTCTATCGCGCCCTGCATGCCCTGCTGCGCAGGGGTAAGCACAACCTGCGCACCGTAAGCCCGAATCATATTGCGGCGCTCAATGCTCATGCTTTCCGGCATAACAATAACCGCCTTGTAGCCCTTCGCCGCCGCGATGGAGGCAAGCCCGATGCCGGTATTGCCGCTGGTCGGCTCAATAATCACGGAGCCTTTTTTTAAAAGACCCTTTTTTTCGGCATCCTCCACAATTTCTTTTGCCACCCTATCCTTAACAGAGCCTGTCGGATTCAAAAACTCAAGCTTTGCCAAAATGCAGGCATTTAAGCCCAGCGCCTGTTGCAAACCGGTCGCCTCCAGCAGCGGGGTATTCCCGATGCAATCGGCGGATGAATGAAAGATAGCCATCACTTGTGCCTCCCGATAAATTTCTTTTTTTATTGTAGCACAATCCGTGCAAGAAAACAATTGTTTGTGCTGTTTTCTTTCCTTTTCTTTTTTTTGTGGAAAATTTTTAGAATACTTTTATTTTTTATTTTTCGGGCTGCGTTCTTTTTCCTTTTATTGCGCGCTTTTTTGGGATTTTTCAACTTCTGCTTTTTCTTTTTATTTTGGTAGGATAAATGCGTATATTATCTTCTATTTGCATTTTTTCGATTTTTCTTTTTTTCTTTCGACAAAATTCTGCTTGACTTGCAGGAGAAAAGATGTATAATAGTTATACCGAACAAATGTTCGGTATTTAAAATCGGTGTGGGAGATTCTAATACAAAACTTTTTGTTGAGGAGTACCGATTTTTTATGAAAAGCTGTTGTTTTACCGGCCACCGCCACATATCCGCCGAGGATGCGCTCAGCGCCAAAATCGAGCTGGATGTCACCATTCGCCGCCTGATACGCGCAGGTGTCTGCCACTTTTACTGCGGCGGTGCGCGCGGGTTTGATACCTTGGCGGCAGAAGCGGTCATTCATTTAAAGAATACCTTCCCTTTTATCAAATTATATTTAATTTTGCCGTGCAAAAGCCAGACCGAGTTTTGGAGCGAGCGCGACAAGCAACGCTACTCCTTCATCCTCTCCCATGCGGATGATGTGCAATGCCTGTATGAGACATATCACAAGCGCTGTATGTACGAGCGCAACAAAGCGCTTGTCACAAGCGCCGATGTGTGCGTTTGCTACTTAAAGGAGCCGCAAAGCGGCACTGCCTTTACCGTGGCACTTGCGGCAAAGAGAAAGCTGAAAATTATTCCGCTGTGCTTAACCGAAGCGGAGAGCGCCGCTTTTGAAGCAGCTTTTCTTTCCCCGCAATTAGACTTGGAATCCTTTGAATTTTCATAAAATCAAAACCACTAGTGAACTAGTGGTTTGCTCAGACCCTAGAAGGGTCACTACTTGCGACCCCTGGAAGGGGTACTGAAGGTTTA
>ONWY01000257.1 GCA_900321665.1 uncultured Eubacteriales bacterium | reverse complement strand
GTGCGGTGCGGGTTCAGCGCATCGGTAAGTGAAGAGTGTCAGGGGATAGGTAAGCCCAGGTTCAGCGCATAGGTAAGTCTTTCAAGGTATAATAGAAGCCAAAGGGGTGATAATTATGCCATGGAAGGAAACCGATAAAATGGAACAGAAAGAAAAATTTATTCATGAAATGCTCAAACAAGAGAAACCATTCAAACACCTTTGTGCTGAATACGGCATATCTGAAAAAACCGGACACAAATGGAAAAAGCGGTTTTATGAACAAGGTCAGTACGGATTAATTGAACAATCAAAAAGTTCAGTATCTCACCCTAATCAAATTGATGGGGATACGGCTGCCGAATTGATACGAATCAAAAATGCACATCTCGCATGGGGACCAAAAAAGATTAGAGAACGATATGCACGGATATATCCGGAAAAATCTGTGCCAAGTTTGTCCAGTGTTAAAAGGATTTTGGACAAAGCCGGACTTGTAAAAAAGCGAAAAATCAGAAAACCTGCAAGTTCCGATTGCCCGAGATTACAGCAACAAATACAAGCATTTGAACCAAATGATGTATGGTGCATTGATTTCAAAGGTTGGTGGAAATCTAACGGAGAAAAATGCGAGCCGTTTACTGTAAGAGATAAGCATTCAAGAAAACTTCTTTGTGTAAGGCTAATGACAACAAAGACGAGTGAAGCCGTTAGAGTTGTAATGACAGAGTTATTTAAAAAATATGGCTTACCTAAAGCAATTCACAGTGATAATGGTACTCCTTTTGCCGCGCCAAACGGCTTATTGAATTTAACATCACTTTCTGTTTGGTGGATCACATTAGGGATAATGCCGGACAGATCTTTTAAAGGACGACCTGATCAAAACGGTTCATTGGAACGGATGCATGGAGATATTGCCAATGAAATAGAGGGTAAAATCAAAGGTGGCATAGCCGCCAATCAGGCATTCATAGATAAATGGGTTGAAGAATATAACAGCATTCGACCAAATGAAGCAATTGGTATGAAAGTTCCCGATGATATATATACGCCTTCGCCAAGAAAATACACTGGAGATTATGATGAAATTGATTATCCCTTTGGATTTTTCACAAGAAAAGTTACAGTCAATGGAGAAATAACGGTTAATTCAATAAAAGTCACAATAGGTTATTCTTTGAGGGGATTGCAAGTAGGTTTAAAACCATTAAAAGAAGAAAATATGTTTGAGGTGTATTTAACAGATTTTCTTTTAGGGACATTAGATATGAATTCCACTTGTTTCTATCCTCTTGAAGATTTAAAATCATAATAGAACAAACAGTAATTCAAAATCGCCCGGAGCGGACAGTGCCCCGCGGGGCACTGTCCGCTCCGCTTCTGCTATATCCTTAACAATTATTAAACTAACCTTTCTTTCACCTGCACTTACCCATGCGCTGACACCGTGCCTCGCCCACAACTAAACACTATACACTAAAAACTAAACACTATTTATCTGCCAACGGCAGATAAATCAGAGCGCAGCGAGCTAAAAAAGCAGGCGACCGGGTCGCCTGCTTTTTTGTTAGATTCTGTCCATATAATCCGCTAATTTCTTGATTCTCGAGGGGTGCTTGAGCTTGCGCAGTGCCTTTGCCTCAATTTGGCGAATACGCTCTCTGGTAACGCCGAACTTGGTGCCGACCTCCTCCAAGGTCTTGGGCTGGCCGTCATCCAAGCCGAAGCGCATTCTCAGCACGCTCGCCTCGCGGTCGGTCAAGGTCTTGAGCACGGCTGCCAAATCGCGCTTGAGCGCATCCATGGTCGCGGCATCAATCGGCGAAAGCGAGGTGTCATCGGGAATAAAGTCGCCCAAGTGGCTGTCCTCCTCCTCACCAATCGGTGTTTCGAGCGATACCGGCTCTTGCGCCACTCTGAGGATTTCGCGCACCTTATCTGCCGGCATACCCAAGCGCTCGGCAATCTCCTCGGGCGTCGGGTCTCTGCCGTTTTCGTGGAGCAGCTGGCTGTTTGCCTTCTTGACCTTGTTGATGGTTTCCACCATATGCACCGGGATGCGGATGGTTCTCGCCTGGTCGGCAATCGCGCGGGTAATGGCTTGGCGAATCCACCAAGTCGCGTAGGTTGAGAACTTGAAGCCCTTGGTGTAATCAAACTTGTCTGCCGCCTTAATCAAGCCGAGGTTGCCCTCTTGAATCAAATCAAGGAACTGCATTCCCCTGCCAACATAGCGCTTGGCAATGCTGACCACGAGCCTGAGATTTGCCTCTGACAGCCTTCTTTTGGCTGCCTCATCGTTTTCCGCGATGCGCATCGCCAGGTCAATTTCCTCCTCGGGGGTCAACAGCGGCACCTTGCCGATTTCCTTCAAGTAGACCTTCACCGGGTCATCATTATTATCGCTCGCCGCGGCACCGGAAGTGCCATCGCCCTCCTCCTTGGCAGGGGATTCAATGATGCTCTCGATATTCTCGCTGAGCAAATCATCCACAATCTCAATCTTGGATTCCTCAATCGCGGTATAGAAATTTTCAAGTGTTTCCACATCCAAATCCATATCCACAATCAAGCCGTCAATCTCCTGCGAGGTCAGCTTGCCGGCGCTCTTGCCCTTCTCAATCAGCGCGCGGATGTTGGCAGGGAGCTTGGAAAGCGCATCATCCTTCTTCACTTCCTCCGGCTGTGCCTTTTTGGTGCTTTTTGTCTTTTTTGTGCTCTTGGCAGCTTTTGCCTCGGTTTCGGTTTCCACTGCCTCTACTTCTTTATTTTCTTTCTCCACGAAAACACATCCCTTCTATGTTTATTCTTTTTTGTGATTTGGCGGCCGGCGGCTGGCGGCTGGCTGCTGGCTGCCGGCTGCTCGCGGCTGGCGGCTGGCTGCCGGCGGCTGGCTGCTGGCGGCTGGCTCTACTCAAACAGCTTGCGAAACTCCTCATCGCTCATGTGCTCCAAATCGGGCTGAATCAGCTTCAGCTTTTCCTGCTTGAGGGTGGTAATGCACTCGAGCAGCTCGCGGCGCGGGTTGCTCAAGCTCTTGCCGAGCACCTCAATACCGGCGAGCGCGCTCAGCTCCTCCTCTGTCAACTCCTGCGCCATGGCAGACAGGTGAATACTCTTGCCGGCGCGAATGTGCGCGGTGAGCACGGCAAAAATATGCCGGTTAAACGCTGTCACAAAATCCTCCTCGGTGAGGTTGGCATCGACCGTGCGCACAAAATCGGGGTGCGCGCTGAGCACTGCCATAATGTGTTCCTCGGCAAGCGCCGCTGCGCGGTGCCGCCGCTTTTCGGGGTTGATTTTGTCCTTTTCATCCTCCATGCGCATCACGGAGCGATTGAGCTCCCGGCGCTGCACGCGCCGCTTCTTGGCGGCGTTGCGCTTGCACTCGCTGAGTATCGCCTGCTTGCTGACTTTGGTCTGCTCTGCAATCTCAGACGCATAAATATCCCGCCTAACCGGGTCAAGTTCGGATAAAATCCGCGCCGCCTCGTTGACATAATCAGCCAAGCTTGCCGGCGAAGTCAGGTCATACTTTTCTTTTGCGAGCAGGAGCTTATATTCCGTATCCGTTTCCGCACCCTCCAAGAGCGCCTTAAAACGGTCTGCGCCGAATTTTTTAATAAACTCATCGGGGTCCTTTGCCCCGGTGAAGTTAAGCACCTTCACCTTGATGCCGACCGTGGCAAAAAGCTCGATGGACTTATCTACCGCTTTTCTGCCGGCTTCATCCGCATCCTGCGAGAGGATGACGGTGGAGGTGTATTTTGCGATGGTGCGCACCTGCTCGGGGGTCAGCGAGGTGCCGCAGGAGGCAACCGCGTTTTCAAACCCTGCCTGGTGCAGCATCGAGCACTCTGCCGCCGAAGCCGACCACCCTGCCGCGGATATCAATAATCGGGACCATTACCCGATTGCGGAAATTGTCATAATAATTGCCCTTTGAGGACTTGCGCAGCAGGTTTGCCGCATACAGTTCCTCGTTGCTGAAATGCTTTGCATTGAGATGGCGCTTGAGCGCATCCCAGCTGTCGGGCGCGTAGCCCAAGCCGAAGTGCTTAATGGTATCAAAGCTGTAGCCGCGGTCAAAATAATACTGCAGCGCGTGGGCATTTTGCTTATCAATCAGCTGCGCGAAGAAAAAGTGCGCCGCCTCCTTGTTCATTTCATAAATGCGGTTTTTGCGCTTTAAGATGGAATCATCATAGCCCGATTCGGGCATCGGCACACCGGCGCGCTCTGCCAAGAGCTTAATCGCCTCGGCATAATCGAGGTTTTCCGCCTTGCGCACGAAGCTGACAACATCGCCCCCTACCCCGCAGCCGAAGCAGTAAAACGACTGCGTGTCGGGATAAACGGTGAAAGAAGGCGTTTTTTCCCCATGAAACGGGCACAAGCCTTTGTATAGCCTGCCGGCTTTTTTCAGATTGATATAGCCGCCGATAATCTCGGTGATTTCATTTTTAGCGCGCAATTCTTCCAAAAAGGTTTCGCTAAAAGCCATGGGATGCCTCCTTTCGTTAGAGTGTTGAGTGTTTAGCATTATAATGCAAGGCTTTGCCTTGCCACCTCTTAACGCCTCCCATTTAGCATTATAATGCAAGGCTTTGCCTTGCCACCTCTTAACGCCTCCCATTGTGAGGGGAGGTGCCGACAAAGTCGGCGGAGGGGTAGTTATATAATGCAAGGCGGTCAGCAGTCGGCAGTCGGCGGTCGGCAGGCTCGCGAAGCGAGCAGTTTTTAGTGTTTAGGGTTTAGTGTTTAGTTGCAATCTACCCCTCTGTCACTTCGTGACATCTCCCCTCATCAAGGGGCGACAAGAAGAGGTCAAATTGAACATCATATTTACTTTCTTCTAATCTGTCTACCCCTCAGTCGCCTTTGGCGACAGCTCCCCTCATCAAGGGGCGCCGAGAAGAGGTTAAATT
>ONWY01000258.1 GCA_900321665.1 uncultured Eubacteriales bacterium | reverse complement strand
CAAAGAGATTAAGAAGCAAATTGAGGATATTAACCTCGATTATTCCGCTGTGAAATATACAGATGCCGAGAGTGAAAAAGCAAGGCTTGCTAAAGCGGTGGAGGATTTTGTTGCCGAAACAAAAGCGATGGCAGCCGCATTAAAAACAAGCGCCGGTGCAAAGGAAGCGGAGATTTTGGAAGGGCATATCACCATGCTCGGCGACCCGATGCTGCTCTCCCAAATGCAAGAAAAAATTGAAGGCGGCAGCGTTGCCGAAGCGGCGGCGGACAATGTGCTGCAAATGTTTTATGAAATGTTTGCCGGCATTGAGGATGAACTGATGCGCCAAAGAGCTTCCGATGTGAAGGATATTAAGGATAGCCTGCTGCGCATCCTGCTTGGCTTAAAGAGCGTCGATATTGCGGCAGTGCCGAAGGGCTCGATTTTGGTCGCCAAGGATTTCACCCCCTCCATGACCAGCCAAATAAAAAAGGAAAATGTAGCGGCGATTATCACCGAAATCGGCGGCGTGACCAGCCATAGCGCGATTTTGGCGCGCGCGATGGGTATCCCCGCGGTGCTTTCGGTGCGCGACTGCACAGCGATTATTGACGATGGTGATTTGCTGATTGCGGATGGCTTCAAGGGTGAGGTATTAACGGAACCGACCGGCGACCAAATCAGAGAATATACCGAAAAGCAGCAGGCATATTTAAAAGAAAAAGAGAGCTTGAATATCTACTTTAATAAGCCGACAGTGACCAAATCCGGCGTTGTCAAAAAGGTTTACGGTAATATCGGCAAAGCCGAGGATGCGCAAAATGTGCTCCAAAACGGCGGCGAGGGAATCGGGCTGTTTCGCACCGAGTTTTTGTTTATGGATAGGGACCATGCGCCGACTGAGGAGGAGCAGCTCGAGGCATATTCCACTGTCGCGAAGGCGATGGATGAGAAGGAGGTCATTATTCGCACCTTGGATATCGGCGGCGATAAGGATATCCCGTATTTGCAAATCGAGAAGGAGGATAATCCCTTCTTGGGGCATAGAGCGATTCGCTATTGCTTGGATAATCAGGCGCTGTTTAAAACCCAAATCAGGGCACTGCTTAGAGCGGCATTTTTCGGTGATATTAAGATTATGCTGCCGCTTGTCACCTGCCTCGAGGAGGTCAGAGCTGCGAAAGCATTGGTTGAGCAGTGCGCAGCGGAGCTTGAAAGCGAAGGGCTGCGTTTTAAGCGTGTCCCGCTCGGGGTGATGATTGAAACACCCTCTGCGGCGCTGATTTCCGATTTGCTTGCCAAGGAGGTGGATTTCTTCTCCATCGGCACCAATGATTTGACCGGCTACACCATGGCGGTCGATAGAGGCAATGCAAAGGTGGCAGCGCTGTATGATACCTTCCAACCGGCAGTGCTGCGCGCGATTGAGATGGTAATTAAAAACGCAAAGCGCGCCGGCATTACAGTCGGTATGTGCGGTGAGGCTGCGGCAAATACCGATTTAATTCCCAAGCTCATTGAGTGGGGGCTCGATGAATTTTCGGTGACCCCTTCCTCGATTTTGCAAACCAGAAAAACCATTTGCGAATGCGAGTAAATGCATACTCATTCAGCGGGCTATCCTCTCGATAGCCCGCTTTATCTTGCCAAAAGTGCGGATATGTGGTAGAGTATAATCAAAGAAAGGTAAGAAGAGGTGATTATATGAGCGCGAAGCATTCCTCCGGCAAAGTGATGCCGATATTGAGTATCGTCTTTTTTTCCGTTAGCCTGGTGCTCTTTGCCGCAAAGGGTATTTGGTCTATTATTTTTAACTTAGTATCTGTTTTTTTCTAATGAAGACCTAAGTAAAGACAAAGAATACAACCTAAAAGTTGTTTGTTTTTGGAATTTTGCTTAACTTTGCACCCATAAGGAGGTGAATTATGACTTATGATAGCATAACTGAGGACGGTAGATTATGGGCAGTTAGGTATGATGGCTGCACAGACAATGCGCTCTACATGCTTTTTGAGCAGTGGAACGATGTGACGTGGCTTTATCAATTCTTTAAGGAGAATATTACCGATTTGATGTCGTACTTCAAGATAACGGATGTCAACGAGGCTATTTACGATACGATAGAAGATAGCGAACGGTTACAATGTCTCATTATGGACATTTCGCCAGAAGCGGATTTGGATAAGTTGTTTAGGCCATTGGAAAATAGTCGTTTTACCGATATACTGCTTGGCAAGGAAAAGGCTCGGTTGAAAGATGTCCATAAACATGCTTCGTGGCTTAGGATCTATGCCATTAAGCTGGAGGCAGGAATCTATGTCATAACGGGTGGAGCCATCAAGCTCACTCGTACTATGCAAGAACGTGAACATACGCTTCAAGAGTTGGCCAAGATGGAGAAGGTACGTTCTCACCTGTTGGCAAACAATATAGTTGACAAGGATTCTTTTGATGATTTTATGAGCGAATTAGTTTAATATAGAAAAGGAGGTATATATGAAAGAGGTAATTGCACGACTGAAGGAAAATCAGTCACAAACACCCTCAAAATGGAGGGAGAG
>ONWY01000259.1 GCA_900321665.1 uncultured Eubacteriales bacterium | reverse complement strand
GTCGGGTCACCGGTAACCTCCACAAAGTCTTTGGTATAAACATAGCCATCCGCAGCATAGACCTGGGCATTGATCTCTTCCTTCTCCCCGAACATCTCCATGGACATACCAATGTCGCCCTTCATAGTGTTCTCATCGAAGGATTGGATGTCCATTGCGATTTTCATGGGCATATCCATCTTGACGCCGGAATAACTCATTCCAACCGTAATATCCATGTCTCCCTTCATTGCGTAGTTCGCATGGTCCTCGTGGGCCAGATACGCCTTATACAACTTCACGATTGCAATAAATCTGTCTGCCGGGTTGGGATGCCGAGCGCAAAAACTTTCCTCTTGCATTTTTGACAAAACAAAATCATCTTCCATACTCAATTGATTCTGTCTTAACCACCTAAAAGCAAATTCACACCCCATTCTGTTGAGCAATTCGGTTTTTACCGCTCCGTTTTCAACGAAGCCTCGCTTTTGCGCACTTTTTTTATAAAACTCAACGCAATAGACCAGCTGATAATCTTTGCCGACAATGCGAAAGCACTTTGCATCGGTTTTCAGTGTTTCCCCGGCTTTTAAACAGTTTAAAAAGAATTGATATACAAGGTCAATCTGCTCTTCGACCGTCATTTCCGTACGCTTCAAAAGTGTCAGCACATATGCCTTTTCACCCTGTTTTGAAGGCAATTTACACAAGCGGTAAAATGGCGACGGTTGTTGCAACAGCCTGTCATTGATGCTTTTTGCTTTGTGTGCCATAATTCCTCTCCGGTTTATACCCAAATCAAAAAATGAGATTTCCACATGCCGGTCAAAGCGAACTCTCGCCGACGCGGAAATCTCGAAAAACACAAGCGAATGAGCGGCACGAAGCCTCCGGGCAAAAGAGCCCGTCAACACTCGCCTGTGCCAAGAACAATTGCCGCTAAATTTTTGAATACTTTTCAGCCCTCAAGACACATCCGAAATGGGGTTAGCACAATTGCTCTTTTCATTTATGAGGCACCGCCATCCGACTTAACGGACACGAAAGGCTTTGACAGTTTCTTTCAGCATACGGTGCCTCGGCGGCAGGATCGTTAGTATAGTCGCCCCGAACGGGTAACGGCTGTACCTCCCCTGCCGCTTTGTCGGGTTACCGCGGTTGCCCTGCAACATGCGGTTGTATTCACATTCTCCCCAAGTTTCAATTGAGTTTTTGTGAGCTTCCAAACATTTGCGGTCATATCCGCGTTCTCCCCAACCAGCTGTTGCCAAGTGGGTTCCGGGTGTGTATTACCCATCGCGCATGGCAACGATACGCTGTGCCTAATCGGATTCGGATGTGTAATATCCTTCACGCATGACACAGCCCGGGTAATCAAGCCGGTGAACAGACCGCAACAATCGCGGTCGGTTATGGCTTGGTTACCTCGTACCAAGTGGGGTTGTTCACTGCATTGCTATTGCGGTATCTCGAGTTTTTTTGCTCGCCATCACAAAAGCAGAACAAATTACTTGCCACCAAATACTATCTTAAAGCAAATGTCTCGGCAGACGCACTTGCGATACAATCCGTAGCGGCGGCTCTGCGGTGAGTTCACTTGCTTTAATTCGCTTTTTAATATATGAGGCACCGCCAATCGCACAGGCGATTTGGAAAGGCTTAAAAAGTATCTTTCAGCAAACGGTGCCTCGGCGGCAGGATCGTAAGTATAGTCGCCCCGAACGGGTAACGGCTATACCTCCCCTGCCGCTTTGAAAACCGACGTCGCAGGTAATACCGATTGCATAAACCGGACAGACCTGTTATCGGTTTTCGGTTTATAAAAAGAGAGGCTGACAAATACATTCCCGCACACGACGGGTGCCTTTGCGTGCCGACTCTTTTTAAACAAAAAATCATCAAACACTGATTTCACTTTGATTATATTCGCTCATAAACCAAAAGTAAATACATCTCAAAAGCATAGTGCGCAAAAGCGGAGGATGAAATTTACCTCAAATCGGCATAAGCAACATCTTGCCCTGTTTCCTTGTCGATAATGTAAAGAAATCGCCCTTCAAAGCGGTTCGCTTTTTCGGATTGATACTCGAATTGGTAGGTATAGCGCTCATAGTCTCGGAACATACTCACATCGCTGCTTTCATCATAAAAAGTGACCGGCTCTTCACCGTTAATTTTGCCGCCGTGAGCTATCATCAAAAGCCATAATTGAAAATTGCAATAGTAGTATCCGTTCAGGAGTTCGTAAAACCAAATATCAAAATCGATGCTTTCAAAAATTGTTTCTTCCTCTTCATCGTTTTCTATTTTGGCATTGGGATTTGCCCCGTGTTCTAAAAGCAGCGCTACCAACCGCAGACATTCCCGCGGGTTATCAATATGTACCGCAAGTTCCAACGGCAAGCACAGTTCCTTGTCTAAAGCAAAGTAATGATTGGGGTCTAACCCACATTCCAACAAAAACTTGATTTGGTAATAAATATAATCCGATTGCAAATTGCCGATGGTGTTTTCACTCTCCACCTCATTGACAATTTTCAAATAATAATCATTA
>ONWY01000260.1:2151-4639 GCA_900321665.1 uncultured Eubacteriales bacterium | reverse complement strand
ATAGCAGAAAACGGATTGTTTTTTTCTGCTTTTAATAAATAACAATCTGTAAATCCTTTTAAATCGCCTGCAAGCAAGTACGCCGACAGCATTTGCATATATGCCTGTTTTTTTTCGACAAACAATGCGTTATGGTACACCTGTTGAGCAAATTTTAAGCCGTCATTACTGTCTTTATTCTTTTGAAATTCCAGCATTATTTTGCTTTGAATTACCCGCAAAACATACAGAAAAGCAAGAAAAAGCACAGCCCATACAAATACCGTATTAATTATAGCGAGATACCAATAATCCGATGAATACAACAACAAAGAAAAAACAGTAAGCAGGCTTGCAAAAAGAAGAATCATTATGGAGATTTTAAAAGCTCTTTTAATCATTTTGAAGCCCTCCGCTTTTGCCTGCTACCGACACTACATTTTTCATAAAAGTATTGTAGGATAATGTTAATGCTCTATCTCTTTCATCGGTATCGGGAGCAGAGTTTAAAACAGATATTCTGTATTTCATATAAGCGCAAAACCATTTGTAAAAGGTTATGTCAGACTTTTGCAGTTGAGTACACAGCCTTTCACTAACAGTTAAATCGCCTTTTTGAAAGAAATAAATCGCATCGTTTATCACACAAATCGGATGTTTCTTACCGCTGAAAACCGCTGTGCATTCATTTTGGCTCAAAAATGAAACTACGGACGCCACAGGCACAAGCAGACTAAATTCTTTTGTGCCTTTATATCCTTGAATAATGTACTTAACTCTATTGACATCACCACTAAGCAGAATAGTGACAAGCCTTTCATCATTTAATGCTCTTCTCTTTTTGCGCTCATAAACTGTATCAAGCGGCAAACACAGCAAGGCGCCTGCTGCTTTATCAAATTCGTTTTGAGACTGGTACATTCGTGCTTTGTCTATTTTTTTTTGGGCAGATAAAAGACCGGTGATAAACGCGGCAACGAAAAGCAATATAAAAAGCAATAAAAACAAAGTGTATATTAAGTTTCGGGTAACAATGAATTCACATACAAGCATTAAAATAATAATGAAATCAATTAAATATGTTCTTTTCATTCCTTACCTCTCTTGTATTTCTATTGAAGATTTACTGTTGCCGTCATACTCTTTAAATACCGTAAAGTCCTCGGTATTCTTGTTTTGAAACTTCTGAAAAAAGAAGCAGTACCAAAGAATATCATTAGCGGTGTCGTTTTCCAACAGATTGTCATTAAAATCGACTAAATGCATATTAAACACAGAAAGATTTTCATTATATTTACAGGAAAAATCGCGTTTTTCTTCTTTAAGTAAATCTAAATCGGCAAAGATTTTTTCTACACAAATCTTTTTGCAAAGACGGTAGTTCTTTCCTGTGAAATGCAGTAAAAACTCTTCCGGATATTGCGGACTCTCCGACAATTCGCACATATCATTGCCGAACAATAAAATTACTTGTTCGGCGAGTTCCTGCTCCGTAAAAGTTCCGCCAAAATATTTTAGTTGATCCATCGCAGAAATCTTGACAGTTATCTCACTTTCATCTTCGACAACATTCTCACAAGAAGACAACAGTTTTTGTTCTATCTGAGTTTGCTTTTTGTCAGTATATAACGCAGAACAAGTGACGAGTGCGACCATGCTTACGGTTATGACTACCGCAAAAATCACTCTAAATATATTAAAACGCATATTTCACCTTTTTATATAATCTTTATGCAAATGCAACTAAAAGAAAAACCATGGCAACTAAAGCAGCAGGAAGAAGTGCTGCCATTGATTCGGGAACCAAATTGTAATCAAAACTAAAATTTGGGAGTTCCAGTGAAAATCCTGTAGAAACTGACACACCATTCTCTACACTCGTAACCTTAAATGAAGGTGCTGATGGTAAATCAGGATCTGTATAAAGCGCAACACGCGAGACGGTTCCCTGTGTTCATTTGATAGCGCTCTTACAATATTAAGTATACATTTTTTATTTTTAAAATCAATATGGAGTGCAAAAATAGCGAAAAAACGACATAAAAAGTTAATTTTATAAATTTTCAACCTTGATAAGGCGGATATTTGCAGCACACGATTAAAGACAAAAGTAAACCGACGAAAAGGAAACTCGGAGCAGATCCATTTATAAGATTCAAGACAAACAGACTGAGGTTTCCAAAAGGAAACTCGCGGCAGTTAGTTTACCCGGGAATAGGTGGACAGCAAAAATTTTCAAAAGGAAACTAGCAGAGTATTGTTTTTCCAAGGGAAAAGATGAACAGTAAAAGTTTCCAAAAGTAAACCCGAAGCAGTTAGCTTTACCGGGGATAGATGAACAGCGGATGTTTCTAAAAGTAAACTTGCAAAGGATGGTTCTGCCAAGTGGATTGATGAACAGAACAAGTTTCCAAAAGTAAACCCGAAGCAGTTAGCTTTACCGGGGATAGATGGATAGCGGATGTTTCTAAAAGTAAACTTGCAAAGGATGGTTCTGCCAAGCGGATTG
>ONWY01000260.1:0-2063 GCA_900321665.1 uncultured Eubacteriales bacterium | reverse complement strand
ATAGATGAACAGCGGAGGTTTCCAAAAGGAAACTTGTAGTGATTTGCTTCTCTCCGAGAAGGTAAGTAAAATGAATAGTTTCCAAAATGAAAACGGAGGAAAGTGAATAGAAAGAAGTTCCCGAAAGGGGAACGGAATAGTGAATCAATATCAAGTTTTGAGAGTGGTAAAAAACAGAGCAATGCAGAGAAAAAACACTACGAGTTTCCTTTTGGAAACTTGAGGTAGATACTGATACAAAGAAGGTAGGGAGGAGGACAGCGGACAGCAGGTAGGAGAATGGTAAAAAAACAGTGCAAGGCAGAGAAAAATACCACAAGTTTCCTTTTGGGAACTTGTGGCAGATACTGATACAATGAAGGTGGAGAGGAGGAAAGAGGGCAGCGGGTAGGAGAATAGAGACAAAAAGAGGAGAGATACACAAATAAACAGAGGTAGAGATACACAGACAACCAGAGAAACAGATACACAGGCACACAGGCACAGGCACAGGCACAGGCACAGGCATAGTGGCATAGTGGTACAGAGGAAAAAAGAAATAGGAGAAAGTTTACTTTTGGAAACTTTTGCTTGTTTGTAATTTTCGGATATGGTAAAATATGATTAAATAGAAGTTTAGATTAGCGGAGTAAATGATTCGAAGCGAGTGAGTCGAAACGAACGGATGAGTCAGATTGTTTGATTAAGTTGGAGGGGTGACGGAGTTGGATTTTATTCAAAGATATGAGTCTTTATGCACAGAGAAAAAAGAAGCACCGACATCTATCGGAACGCAGCTGTGGTTTTCGAAGGGTACCGTCAGCAAGTGGCGCAGCGGCAAGTGTGCGCCGCGCGGGAAGTCTCTACAGCGCATTGCCGATTATTTTAGTGTTTCGGTAGATTATCTTTTGGGAAAGAGCGATATTCGAAATGCCGAAGTCGCAGTTTCAGATACGATCAAGGCAAAACAAACCCTTTTCGGTACTGAAAATGTGCCGGAAAAAGCTTGGTGGGAGGTGGAGCAATTTGTGGAGCACACAAAGCGCAAATATCACCTCGAAAACCGATAAAAAGAACATCTTTCCCTTAAAACAGGATAGAATATAGATAGAAAAAGCACTTAGCTACATACTAAGAGAAAAGGGGGCTTTATTTATGGTAGAAATTAATTCCAGAAAAGCGGCGATTGTCGGTTGCGGGTTTGTCGGCTCGGCGAGCGCTTTTGCGCTGATGCAAAGCGGACTGTTTTCGGAGATGGTGCTAATTGATGCATCAAAGGAAAAAGCCGAGGGAGAGGCGCTTGACATCGCCCACGGCTTGCCCTTCGCGAAGCCGGTACAGATTTATGCGGGCGATTATGCCGACATCTCTGATGCGGCGGTCATTATTGTCAGTGCCGGTGCAGGGCAAAAGCCGGGCGAAACAAGGCTGGATTTGGTGCGCAAAAATGTGGCGATTTTCGGCTCTGTAATTCCGCAGATAGCAAAATACAACAAAGAGGGTATTTTGCTGGTGGTAGCGAACCCGGTGGATATTTTAACTTACACCGCGGCAAAGCTCAGCGGCTTTCCCTCTAATCGCGTTTTCGGCTCGGGCACCGTGCTCGACAGCGCACGGCTGAAATACCTGCTCGGGGAGCACCTGGAGGTTGACCCGCGCAGTGTGCATGCGTTTGTTATCGGCGAGCATGGTGACAGTGAGATTGCGGCATGGAGCAGCGCCAATGTCTCCGGTGTGCCGCTGCAGGAGTTTTGCGAAATGCGCGGGCATTTCAATCACCACGAGGCAACGCAGGCGATTGCGGATGATGTAAAAAACAGCGCTTATGAAATCATTGCCAAAAAGCAGGCGACCTACTATGGCATTGCGATGAGTGTGAAGCGCATTTGCGAAGCCATTGTGCGCGATGAAAAGAGCGTTTTACCCGTTTCCTCTATCCAGAAAGGGGATTACGGCATCAGCGATGTGGCGCTGAGCATGCCTGCGATTGTCGGCAAGCACGGGGTGGAAGCCTTGGTGCCGATTGAGTTAAACAAGCAGGAGACCGAAAAGCTGCAGCACTCGGCTGCCACACTCAAAGCGGT
>ONWY01000261.1 GCA_900321665.1 uncultured Eubacteriales bacterium | reverse complement strand
TTAACCTCTTCTCGGCGCCCCTTGATGAGGGGTGATTCCCCGCAGTGCGGGGAAATGTCGCTGCAAGCGACAAAAGGGACGGGCTCCGGTTAGGAGCTGGCACGCAACGCGTGACTGAGGGGTAGACAGATTTTACTGCAACTAAAAACTAAAACCACCCTAAACACTAAAAACTACCATTTGGTGGCAAGGCTGCGCCTTGCATTATTTCACTACCCCTCAGTCGCCTTTGGCGACAGCTCCTAACCGGAGCCCGTACCCTCTGTCACTTCGTGCTCCTAACCGGAGCCCGTACCCTCTGTCACTTCGTGACATCTCCCTGCACTGCAGGGAGTCACCCCTGACAAGTGGAGGCGTTAAGAGGTGGCAAGGCTGCGCCTTGCATTATTTCACTACCCCTCAGTCGCCTTTGGCGACAGCTCCCCTGACAAGGGGCGCCGTTAAGCGGTGGCAAGGCTGCGCCTTGCATTATAATGCTAAACACTAAACACAAAGGTTTACATATGAGTGTTAAAATTTATGAGGTTGACCGCCATTCTCCGTTGCGGCATAAGGTAAAACCCGGTATGCGGCTTATCTCGGTCAACGGGAATGAAATCAACGATTTTCTGGATTACAATTTTTATATTGCCGAGGAAAAATTAGAGCTTGTTTTTCAAAAGGAAAACAGGCTTAAAAAGGTGAAGCTTAAAAAGAACCGCTACGATGACATCGGCTTGAATTTTGAAAACTTTATTATGGATAAAGAGCGCAGCTGCGCCAACAAGTGCATTTTCTGCTTTATTGACCAGCTCCCCCCGGGGCTGCGCGAGAGCTTGTATTTTAAAGATGATGATGCGCGCCTGTCCTTTCTTTTCGGCAATTACCTGACCCTGACCAACATCTCGCAGCGGGAGATTGACCGCATTGTGAAAATGCACATTTCTCCCATCAATGTTTCTGTTCACACCATGAATCCGGCTCTGCGCGAGATGATGATGGGGAACCGCCGCGCCGGCAAGGTGCTCGCGTACCTTGAGGATTTAAAGGCAGGCGGTATCAAAATCAATGCTCAGCTCGTGCTTTGCCCCGGAATTAACGATGGCAAGGAGCTGGAATTTTCGCTCGATGCCTTGGAGCCGCTCTATCCCGAGCTGCAAAGCATTGCGGTGGTGCCGGTCGGCTTGACCGATTACCGCGAGGGTCTTTACCCGATAAAGCCCTATACCGCGCAAAGCGCCAAGGCGGTTTTGGATATTATCCATGCCTACGAGCAACGCTACTTTGAAAAATACGGCACGCGCCTTGTCTTTGCTGCCGATGAATTTTATCTCAAAGCCGGTGTGCCCGTTCCCGAGAGCGATTTTTACGAGGAATTTCCACAGCTTGAAAACGGTGTCGGCATGTGGGCGATGATGCGCGCGGAGTTTACCGAAGCTTTAGAGCAAATCGAAGCGAGCGGGAAATCCGCCGCCATGACCTTGGCGGCAGGCGAGGCGGCAGCACCGCTGTTTGATTATCTTATTGATTTATTAAATAAAAAATGTTACAATATTTCCGTTAAGGTGGTCGCGGTGAAAAATCGCTTTTTCGGCTCCAAAATCAATGTTTCCGGTTTGTTGACCGGCTCCGATTTATTGGCGGCATTTGAGGGGCAGGATTTGGGAGAGCGACTGCTGATTCCCAAAGCGATGTTAAAAAATGATGAAAGCATATTTTTGGATGATATCACTGTTGAGCAGCTCAGTGAAAAATTAAAGGTTCCGGTGGTGCCGGTCGAGAACGACGGCGGCGCGCTGCTGGAAGCCATATTGGGAGAGAGTGCATGAAACCCGTTATAGCGATTGTGGGCAGGCCGAATGTCGGCAAATCCACACTTTTTAATAAACTGATCGGCAAGCGCCT
The DNA here is from genome assembly GCA_900321665.1 of uncultured Eubacteriales bacterium. Classification (GTDB taxonomy): domain Bacteria; phylum Bacillota; class Clostridia; order Oscillospirales; family Acutalibacteraceae; genus RUG714. The sequence continues at coordinate 838 of ONWY01000261.1, read as the reverse complement.
GTCGATTGTGGATGATACACCCGGCGTCACCCGCGACCGCATCTTCGGCGAGTGCGAGTGGCTCGGCAAGAGCCTGCTGCTGATTGATACCGGCGGTATCGAGCCCGAGAGTGAAGATGTGATTTTGGCGCAGATGCGCCGGCAGGCAAACCTGGCGATTGAAAGCGCTGCGGTGATTATTTTTGTGTGCGATATCAATTCCGGCATTATGGCGGCAGACAGCGAGATTGCCGCTATGCTGCGCAAGAGCGGCAAGCCGGTTGTGCTATGTATCAACAAGTGCGACAGAATAGGAGAAAATCCTCCCGAGTTTTACGAGTTTTATAACTTAGGCTTGGGCGACCCGATTGCCGTTTCCTCGGTTCACGGCTTGGGAACCGGCGATTTGTTGGATGCGGTTTGCGAGAATATTCCCGATTTCGAGCAGGCGGATGCCGCGGAGGATGACAGTGTCAAGGTTGCCGTTATCGGCAAGCCGAATGCGGGCAAATCCTCTTTGGTGAATAAAATCGCCGGCGAGGAGCGCGTGATAGTATCCGATATCGCGGGCACCACTCGCGATGCCACCGATACCTATATCGAGAACCGCTTCGGCAAATTTACCTTTATCGATACCGCAGGGCTCAGGCGCAAGAGTCGGGTCGATAACCAAATTGAGAAATACAGCATTTTGCGCGCGCAAATGGCTGTGGAGCGCGCGAATGTCTGCGTGATTATGATAGATGCGGTTGAGGGCTTTACCGAGCAGGATTCCAAGGTTGCCGGCATTGCGCTCGAGCAGGGCAAGGGCTGCATTATCGCAGTCAACAAGTGGGATGCCGTGGAGAAAGACGGCAAT
>ONWY01000286.1 GCA_900321665.1 uncultured Eubacteriales bacterium | reverse complement strand
GACCCCGGCGCCATCCGCCGTGCGGTCAAGGAGGCGCTCGCGGACGAGGCGCTTAAAAACGCGGCGGCTGCCATGCGCGCCGATTTCCTCTCCTGCGGCGGGCCGAAGGAAGCCGCCGATTTCATCGAGCAGGCGGGAAGAAAAGAATAGGAAAAAAAGAGAGCCGCCAGGTGGCGGCTCTTTTTCACGCGGCTGCGCAGCGATTCGGAAACAAATGCCAGCGCAAGTGTGAAAATAAAGAGGATAACACCGGCAAAGATAAAGGTCTTTAAGCCGTTGTGGATGTAGCGCTGCATCGCGCGATAGAGGTACTCCGGCACAATCTGCAAGCCGGAGCCGATGTTCCTGAGCATACAGTAGCCGAAAATAATCTCGAGCATCATCCCCGCCCCGCCGAGCGCGTAGGCAAACATACGAATGGTTTTGTGAATCACCTTAAAGCGGTAAATCGCAATCATAAAGAAGAGAATCGCGACTATTAAGATAAGGCTGACAATAATGACCACAAGCGAAGCTGTCGATATAAGAAATCGAGATATTGGCGCGGTAAATGTCCATACACTGCGCAACAAAGGCTTTTAAATCCTTTTGCATTGCGGCATCCACCGTGATACCGTCCTCCTGCAGTGCAGCAGTGATTTTTTCGGTAGCGGATTTTTCGAGCGCGTCTAAATCAAAATCAAAATTCTTGCCCGCGGTGCCCGCCTCAATATATGCCTTGATATCGCTCGCAATTTTTTCGGTAGTGAAGATTTCATAAAACACATCTTCATCAATACGGCTGGGGATGGCAATGGTTTGGCAGGATTCCACCGTATTTTGGCGAATGCTCTTGTAAAAATCCTGAATTTCGACCGCATCCTTGAGTGCACTGTTGCTCAAGAAGCCTGTCAGCGCTGAGAAGGCGGTCGCCATCAAAAACACAAGAATCGTCATCACAAATGCCATCACATGGTGAATGATTCTGCGCGCGCTGATGGTGGGCATATATTTGTAGTATGGATTATTGCGATTCTTTCTTGCCATTACAAATCCACCTCCACATTCTTTGCCGAGGGGCCTGCAATCTTGTCGCAATAGACAAATAAGCGCTCGTTATTCACTGAGGCAAGCGCCTGAAACGGGTAACAGGTGTAGAGCACGAGCTGCTCCTCTTCCCCATTAAAATCGACTGCATCGGCATCGTCTGCCGCAAGCACCTTAATGTCGCTGACCTTGTACTCAAAGCTTGCATAGGTCGTAGTCAGGGTAAACACATCGCCCTGCGCGACATCCTCAAGCCCTTCAAAATAGGTAGCATTGTGGGCGCTCATCAAAATGGTGCGATCGTAGCCCGGTAAAGAGGAAGCGGTGTAGGTGCCGACACCCGAGCGCAAAATCAAATCGCTGTCGCCCCAAAAAACAGGCGCGAGAATACCGAGCTTGTCACATTTAATCTCCGCATATTGTTGGTTGACCACCGGCAAGGTAATGTCTTTGACATTGTCGATGGTATTCGCCGCCTTGCCCTCGTAAGCGACAAAGCTCTTTTGGTCTAATTTCTGTGTAAAAGCAGGAGGGTTGCCGAATGCCATCAGGTTATAATCCTGGTAATTGGGAACGGCGGCAATGAAGACAAAGCGAAAAATGACAATTCCCACCACTGCAAAAATGAGGGGAAAGTAAATGTACGCAAGTCTTCTTTTTATTTTTCTTGCTTTTGATTTATTAATTGCCATTACTGCTGATGATTTCCTTTCCTTCTAAGCACAATCCATAAAGCGCCGATAACGATGGCTGCCGCAAGCACGGCACCGCCGAACAACAGCGCAGTGGTAAACGCGGTGTAGGTATTGCCGGTTTGCTTAATCGGTGTTAAGCTGACCACCTTGCCGCCATCTGCATTTTTTAAATTGAGGTTGGACATTACAACCGAGCCGTCTGCCCCGATGAAATCCGCCGTGGAATCGGCGCGGTTGTAGCTGATGCGGACACCGACATACATCAGCACATATTGGAACTTGTCCAAAAACTTGCCCTCGCTCATCCCTTCATTTTCATAAAGGCGGATGATTTCCAGCAGGTACTCGCAAGCATCATCTGCCTGAATTTGTGATATGCTGATGGAATCGCGGTTAAAATAAACCCTTAGCGCGTTGGCATATTGGTAAAAATCCTCATTATACTTTGCGCCTTTTTCCAACATTTTAAGCACCTGCGACTCGGCGGGGTTAATTCCACTCGCCGCAAAAGCCGGCGTGCTCAAAGCAAAAAGGCAGGCAATGCATAATAGAAATGCTATGATTTTTCGTTTCGTAGCGCATTCCTCCTATTATAGTTTACATATATAGTTATATTACCATATTCCGCGCACTAAATCAACAATAAAAGCAGTTTTTCATCAATTTGTCTGCAAGTTGCCGGCTGCCGACCGCCGACTGCTGACCGCTGACTGCCGAACGATGTTGCCTGCGGCAAACGATGTTGCGCTATAGCGCAAATGAAGTTGCACTGTGTGCAAATGAAGTTGCACTATGTGCAAACGATGTTTTGCTTCGCAAAAATTGCGGGAGGGAACACCCGCACCTGTTCCGCTTCGCTCTATGGCT
>ONWY01000262.1 GCA_900321665.1 uncultured Eubacteriales bacterium | reverse complement strand
TGCTATATCCTTAACAATTATTAAACTAACCTTTCTTTCACCTGCACTTACCCATGCGCTGACACTAAAGACTTACCTATGCGCTGACTGCACCGTGCCTCGCCCACAACTAAACACTATACACTAAAAACTAAACACTATTTATCTGCCAACGGCAGATAAATCAGAGCGGAGCGGAACGGGTGCGGGTGTCCCGCCCACCATTCTTCTTTCTTCTTTTTTCTTTCTTCATTCAAAAAAAAGGGATTTGTGAGGCAAACAGCCGCACAAATCCCTTTTTGTTGAAAGCCCCGAAGCTTTATGCTTCGGGCTTTTCATTGACCTTTACTTCAATTTTTTCAATCTTGTTTTCATCCATTTCCGTGACCGTGAAGGTCAGGTTTTTGTAATCAAAGCTTTCGCCGACATCGGGGATATCGCCTAACTGCTCGAGCACGAAGCCGGCGAGGGTATCGTAGTCCTCAATGGGCAGCTCCACATGCAGGCTTTCCTCGGCATCCTCAATATCGCAATCGCCCTCGAAGGCATACACGCCTTCCTCCACCTGCTCGAAGTCGGCTTGCTCATCATCGTATTCATCTTGAATATCGCCGACAATGCTCTCCACCAAATCCTCGAGGGTCAGCAGCCCTGCGGTGCCGCCGTATTCATCGACCACAACGGCGATTTGAATGCGGCTTTTGCACATATCCTCAAAGATATCGTCTGCCTTCTTGCTCTCGGGCACATACAGTGCCGGGCGAATGAGCTTTTTGATATTCACATTTTTGGGCACGCTTTTGCCGACATAGGGGATGAGGTCTTTCACATAAAACACACCCTTGATAGAGTCGATATCATCCTCGTAAACCGCGATGCGCGAGCGGCCGCTCTCGGTGGCAACAGCGAGCACTTCATCAATACTGTCGCTCATTTCCACCGCGACTATCTCGGTGCGGTGCACCATTAAATCGGCAGCGGTCAAGTCATCAAACTCGAAGATGTTGCTGACCATCTCGCTTTGCGCTTCCTCAATCACACCCTTCTCCTCGCCGGCATCCACCAGCATCAGGATTTCCTCCTCGGTGACCGTTTCTTCATCTGCATTCGGGTTCATACCGAGCAGGCGCACCACGCCGTTGGCGGAAACGGAGAGCAGCTTTACAAGCGGCGAAAACACCGCGCCGAAAAAGCGCAAAACATCAATCACCGCAAAGGAGACCTTTTCCGCTTTTTGCATGCCGATTTTTTTTGGCACCAGCTCGCCCAAAACGAGGGTGAAGTAGCTCATTAAAATCGTGATAACAATTAAGGTGACATTGCTAATCAGGCGGTAGTGCGGGTGCTGCGCGGTAATGCGCAGGGCGGTGAGAATGTAGCCCACAAAGCTGTCTGCCGCAAAGGCACTTGCCAAAAAGCCCGCGAGGGTCACGCCGATTTGAATGGTCGATAAAAACTTGCCGGAGTTGCCGGTAAAGTCGGCAATCTTTTGCGCCTTCTTATTGCCTTCGGCAGCGAGCTTGTCAATCTTTGTGTCGTTTAGAGTAATCAGCGCAATTTCGCTCATTGAGAAAAAGCCGTTGATAAAAATGAGAACAAATACGAGAAGCACTCTTAAAATAATCGTTCCCGCAGAGGGGAGAGAGTCCATAAACAATCCTTTCTTGGTGGCGCGCGGGGCGCAGCGCCATCGGTTTTTCGGTGAACACGGGCAGGGGAAATGCCGCGCGCTCGTGTTCTAACAAATTCTATTATATATGAAATGTATTATTTTGTCAAAATTGCCGAAAAATACTTTTATTTTATTATTTACTTTATATTGAAAAAATGATATAATCTTTTTTGATCGGGCTTATTGATTTATGTAGTTAATAAACGCGGTTAAGTTTTGTTGAATAAACTTTAACTATAAATTCTGAGGAGGAAAACAATGTCCAGAAGAAAACTTTCTATGGATGGTAACACTGCTGCCGCACATGTCAGCTATGCTTTTACAGAAGTTGCAGCAATTTACCCCATCACACCCTCCAGCCCCATGGCTGAGGTGACAGACACTTGGGCTGCGACCGACAAAAACATTTTCGGTGACGGCCCCGCAAGAAATATTTTTGGTGATACTGTAAAGATTACCGAGATGCAGTCCGAGGCAGGTGCTGCCGGTGCGGTTCACGGCTCTTTGGCAGCCGGTGCGTTGACCACCACCTACACCGCTTCACAGGGTCTGCTTCTGATGATTCCCAATATGTACAAAATCGCAGGTGAATTACTGCCGTCTGTTATCCATGTTTCCGCGCGCTGCGTTGCCAGCCATGCGCTGAACATCTTCGGCGACCATTCCGATGTTTACGCTTGCCGCCAAACCGGTTATGCGATGCTTTGCGAATCCAACCAGCAGGAGATTATGGACCTTGGTGCAGTAGCACATTAAGGGCAGGGTGCCGTTCATCAATTTCTTTGACGGCTTCCGTACCTCCCACGAAATCCAGAAGATTGAGGTTTGGGATTATGATGACCTCAAAGAGATGGTCGACATGGATGCCGTGCAGGCATTCAGAGACCGCGCCCTTAACCCCGAGCATCCCGCACTGCGCGGTTCTGCGGAAAACGGCGATATCTTCTTCCAGCACAGAGAGGCTTGCAACAAGTATTATGAAGCACTCCCGGCAATTGTGGAGGAGTACATGGGCAAGGTCAATGAAAAGCTCGGTACCGATTATCAGCTCTTTAATTACTACGGTGACCCCGATGCGGAAACCGTTATCGTGGCAATGGGCTCTGTTTGCGATGTGACCGAAGAGGTTATCGATTACCTGCGCGCTGCAGGCGAGAAGGTCGGCCTTGTGAAGGTCAGACTTTACAGACCCTTTGTTTCCGAGAAGCTCGCTGCAGCAATTCCTGCAAGCGTTAAGAAGATTGCAGTGCTCGACAGAACCAAGGAGCCCGGCGCTCTCGGCGAGCCGCTTTATTTGGATGTTGTTACCGCACTCAACAACACCGGCAGAAGCGATATCAAGGTAGTCGGCGGCCGCTACGGTCTCGGCTCTAAGGATACCACTCCGGCTTCCATCGTTGCGGTTTACGATAACCTGAAGCTCGATGAGCCGAAGAATTCCTTCACCATCGGTATTGTGGATGATGTGACCGGTCACTCTCTTGAGGAAAAGGTTTCTCCCGATACCGCGCCTGCAGGCACTATCTCCTGCAAGTTCTGGGGTCTTGGCGGTGACGGTACTGTCGGTGCCAACAAAAACTCTATCAAAATCATCGGCGACCATACCGATAAATACATTCAAGCGTACTTCCAGTATGACTCTAAGAAGACCGGCGGTGTTACCGTTTCCCACTTGAGATTCGGCGATACTCCGATTAAGAGCCCCTACTACATCACCAAGGCGGATTTTGTTGCCTGCCACAATGTTTCCTACATTTTGAAGGGCTTCAAAATTGTGCAGGATGTAAAGCCCGGCGGCACCTTCCTGCTTGACTGCCAGTGGAATGCAGACGAGGTCGAGGAGCACCTTCCCGCTTCCGTGAAGAAGTACATCGCACAAAACAACATCAAGTTCTACACCATTGATGCGACCACTCTGGCTACCGTTAAGATTGGTAATGCCAAGGTGAAGAACACTATTTTACAATCCGCTTTCTTCGCTCTTGCCAACATCCTGCCCAAGGATGAAGCAATCGAGTACATGAAGAAGATGGCATACAAGTCTTACTCCAAGAAGGGTGAAGAGATTGTGCAGCTCAACTACAATGCAATCGATGCAGGCGCTGATGCTGTCACCGAAATCACCGTTCCCGCCGCTTGGGCAGAGCTTGCCGATGAGGCACCGGCTGCTGCTGTGACCGGCAAGAGAGATGACCTGGTTAAGTTTGTCAACGAAATCGTGACACCGGTGAATAATATGGATGGTGACAGCCTTCCCGTATCCAAATTTGAGGATATGGCAGACGGTACCTTCCCGCAGGGCTCTGCCGCTTATGAAAAGAGAGGCGTTGCCGTGTATGTTCCCGAGTGGGATCCGACCAACTGTATCCAGTGTAACACCTGTTCCTTCGTTTGCCCGCATGCCACTATCAGACCTTATGCGTTGACCGCTGAGGAGGCTGCTGCAGCACCGGCACAGACCAAGTACACCGAGAAACCGGTTCTCAAAACAGATTATAAATTTACCATGGCTATCAGCCCGATGGACTGCATGGGTTGTACCCTTTGCGTGAAGGCTTGCCCGGTATCCGCGCGCAGCGCACAGACCGGCAAGGCGGCTCCGCTTGCTATGAAGCTGCAGCCCACTCAGCTGGAGCAGCAGCCCGTGTTTGATTATTGCGTGGAGAATGTCTCCGAAAAGGCAGAGTTAATCAATGCAACTGTCAAGGGCAGTCAGTTCAAGCAGCCGCTGCTTGAGTTCTCCGGCTCCTGCGCAGGCTGTGCCGAGACCTCTTATGCCCGCCTGGTGACCCAACTGTTCGGCGAGCAGATGTACATCTCCAATGCAACCGGTTGTTCTTCTATCTGGGGCGGTTCCGCACCCTCCACACCGTACACCGTCAACCGCGAGAGCGGCAAGGGTCCGGCTTGGGGCAACTCCCTGTTTGAGGATAACGCAGAGCACGGCCTCGGTATGTATCTCGGCCAGAGAACCCTCAGAGAGAGAATGATTGCAAAGATTGAAGCTCTCGAGGTTCCCGCAGAGGA
>ONWY01000268.1 GCA_900321665.1 uncultured Eubacteriales bacterium | reverse complement strand
CTCGCTTGGTTGGAAAGCAGCTCTTTCCCGTGCCTGTATAAATTAGATATTTCCAACAACCCGCAAATCGGACAATTGCATTTTTCGCCCTCTACCGCGCCGCTGTTGCGCGAGATGTATGCGGATAACTGCTCTTTATCGCAAACAGACAGCTTTGAAAACCTGAGCGGGTTAATTTCCCTTTCCGTATCGGGAAATGATTTTGTTACCTCCTACAGCTTTGAAAAGCTCGACTACCTGCAGGAATTGGCGACCGACAGCTGCCGCCTGCAGGATGTGCGCGCATTTGCCGCTTTTGAAAATCTCGGTTACTTAAATGTTGCCGATAACTATATCACCGATATTTCCCCTTTAAGCTACTACCGCGGCACCTTCTTGGATATTCGCAATAACCCCCTACGCTTGGGAGCAAATCAGGATTATGTGATAGAGACCATTCGCGCCTTTATGAATGATAATGACGCCGCGCTCTCTCAAATCACCTTTTATTACACCGGGAATAATGCGGAGGATAAAGAGTATACCCCCGCCACGCAGCTGAGCCTGCCCGCTACCGAGGTGCCCCGCACAGCGCAAAGTGTTACCTTGCAACCGCTCGTGCAGCCGCAAGGCGCCAATGTCGGCTCCTTTTGCCGCCTTCTCTGCACCCACCCGAAGCTGCAGGCGGATGCCCTGAGCGGTACCGTGCGCTGGAGGAATGAAGATTTCCCGACCACCGAGGAAATTACCGTTACCCTGTCGCCGGTATCGGGCTTTGCCGAGAGCGAAAGCCGCTTGCGCATCACCGCGCCCGAAATCAAAGAGTTTTACTATGAAAGCGGTGCCTATGTGCTGCGCGCCAATACCGCGACAGAAGCGCTCAGCATCGGTGGAAACAGCTACAGCACATACACCCAAGAGGGCAACACCAGAACCTTTACCGTGCCCGCCTCTCTTCCTTATAGCGCCGCTTTGACCGCTACCCCGCGCGATGCGTTGGGAGAAGGTACCCCATGCCCTATCGGCACAAAGGCGAAAGCCGCGGCGGCAAGCGCGCGCGTGCGCAGCGCTGCAAGCGATAAAGAAGAATACTTTACAGGCGAAAGTGCGCTTTTACACATTCAAACCGATACCGCCGCACAACAGGTGAAGGTCTATGATTGCACCTATCAAACGGCCACCGTCCTCTGTGCGTTTTCTCAAAACGAAAGCGGGCATCTCTTCACTTGCCGCGTGCCGCTTTCCACCGCGGGCAACCGCAGGTTTAAAATCTACGCCTCTGCCGGCGATACCTTCGGCATCGGGGCGGCGGTTGTGCGCTTCACCGTGAAGCAAAAAGCGGAGAGCCTCAAGCTTTCTTCCAAAACAGGCTCCACCCTCTTTTTGAGCGATAATAACGACAGCTTGCAGCTGCAAGCGCAGTTTTACCCGACAGCAAGCGCCACGGAAGCCGTGAGCTATACCTCGCTGAACCCGGCGGTTGCCGCAGTTGATGCCGGCGGCAAAGTCACCGCCGCGAACTATGGTCAAACCGCCATCCTTGCGCGCAGCGAAAGCGGGCTGGAAGCCACCTTCCCCGTTATCGTTGCCGCGCCCAAAATGAATACACCCGAAATCACCGAGGGCTATGTCGGCTCGGAAAGCTATATTGAATTTTATACCAAGGGCGCTGCCGATATTATTTTAACAAATGCCGACGGTAGCCCCTGCTCCACGGAATATGCATATGAAAAAAGCAAATCGAATATAGACGGCTACGATGCCTCTTGGCTTGTGGCACTCTACCCGGAGAACAGCGCGCCCGTTACCGTGCGCATTTATGCTGTGGACGCGCGCGGTATCAGTGATGCCACCCCCTATAAGCTTGTCACCCTGCAGCCGATTGCACCGGTGCGGCACTTTGATTTTTCACAAGAAGCATACAGCTTCCCGCGCGCCGAGGGCGCAGTCAAGATTGCTTTAGATGTCACGCCTGCCGATACCACCGAGTTTTTCAATTGGAGCATTTCCACCAATACCGTTGCCACGATGAAGGCATACCGAAACTATTGTGTGCTTACCCCCAAAAAGACCGGCTCGCTCACCCTGAGCGCCTCTTGCGAAATCGACGGCGAGGAATGCCTCAAAAGTGTCACCGTCACCTTCACCGAGGGTGGTATCTACTCCGCAGAGGCTTCGCTCGGGAGCGTATCGCTTTACAAAGAGTGCACCGTTTTTGCGGTAACGGACCAAAGCATCGGCTACTTGGATATTACCGATACCAATCAACTCAGTGAAGAATATGCCGATTATTCCTTTTACGAGGACAGGGGCGACTACCGCTATTGGACCATGCCCTACTACAGCCGCAAGCCTACCGAAACGCTCACCCTTACCGGCGGCGACAGCATCGGTAATGTCAG
>ONWY01000269.1 GCA_900321665.1 uncultured Eubacteriales bacterium | reverse complement strand
ATTTACATTCATCTAATATTTAGAGCGAAGCGGAACGGGTGCGGGAGTCCCGCCCACAACTATTCACTCTTCACTATTCTCTATTCACTGCGTGAACGTTTCTTTCACGCTAACCGTCCCCGCGCTTTTCAGCATTATAATGCAAGGCTTTGCCTTGCCACCTCTTAACGCCTCCCATTGTGAGGGGAGGTGCCGACCAAAGTCGGCGGAGGGGTAGTTATATAATGCAAGGCTGTCGATTATCGGCTGTCGGCATTAAAAAGCCCTTGGGTGACCAAGGGCTTTTTTGGTTATTCCGTTTCTTTCACAAAGCCGTTGCTGTAGGCATACAGCAGCTCTTCGAGCGCGGCGATTTTCTTTTTGATTTCTCTGCCGGCATCGGTATCGGCAACCAAAATCGTTTCCTGCGAGTAGAAGGAGCCGACGGTGAACGATGCGACATCCGTTTCCTTTGTCACCGCATCATAAACCCCGGTGAAGGGGTCGTGCGATACAATCAGCAGGCCGTGGGGCGAGTAAATGAGGGTGTAGCCCGCAATGCCGGTCACATCCTGGTATGCCTTCGCAAAGCCGCCGTCAATAACAAAGAGCTTGCCGTGGGATTTAATCGGGCTTTCGCCGTTTTTGGCGTGCACCGGCACGTGGCCGTTGATGATGCGCGAGTTTTCATCATCCAAGCCGAAATCCTTCAAAATCGTATTGCAAACCGCATCGTTATTGCGCCAATTGTAATAGGGGTCTCTGCCTTCCTCGTAGGCATTCTTGTTGTCGGTAAAGTAGCGCTCGAAGGTGGTCATCACCTTCTTGCCGAACAGCGGGCTGTCCTTGTGCTCCCACAAGAACCACACATGGTCAAGGCAGTCGGTCTTTTGCGCGCTGCGCGGGCTTTCGTAGTATGCCTTTCTGACCGCTTTATCCACCTCATCGAGGTACTCCTTGCCCTTTAAGCACTTGCCGCGGTAGTGAACCTCGCGCAGGGTGCCGTCATCATTGAGCGGAATAATGCCGTGGTAGAGCAGGTTGCCGTTAAAGACCTTGTAGATGCCGCCCTTGCGCAGCATGAAGCGCACGTGGCGGTTGAGCTTTTCGTTGTGGGTGAAGGAAAATTTGATTTTCTCCATCGTTTCCTTCTCCTCGGCGGTCAGCGCGCAGCCGTCGCCCTCAATCAGGGTGGGGAAGGAGAGGTCGTTGAGCTTGTATTCATTGCCCTCGGCGATGAAGCAGCCCTTGTCTAAATCGAGGGTATCCATAATCAAGCGGCTGTCCATTTTAAACTCGGGGTGGCGCTTGATAATCTCCGCTTCGTACTTAAACTGCATAATCGAGATTGCCTTGTGCATCTTCGCCACCAGCGCGCTGCTTTCGCCCGCCGGCTGGCTGCCCTGCACAAGCTTGGGCATAAACTGCTCGCAGGGGTCATCGGCATAGGTTTTCATCGCAAAGGTTGCCAGCGGCACGAGGTTGATACCGTAATCCTCCTCAAGCGTGGCAAGGTTGCCGTAGCGCGCCTGGAAGCGGATAACATTGCAAATGAGCGCTTCGCAGCCCGAAGCCGCGCCAATCCAGCTCATGTCGTGGTTGCCCCATTGGATATCGACCGAGTGGTAGTTCATCAGCATATCCATAATTTGCACCGCATCGGGACCTCTGTCGTAAATGTCGCCAATTACATGCAGGTGCGCAATCGCAAAGCGCTGAATCAGGTAGCACAGCTCCGTGATAAAGCGGTCTGCCTGCCCGAGGGAGATGATGGTATCAATCAGCTCGTTGTAATAGCTTTTTTTGGCTTCTCTCGCATCGCTCTCGTTTAAAAACTCCTCGAGGATATAGGCGAGCTCCTCCGGCATCGCCTGCCTGACCTCGGAGCGCTTGTATTTGGCAAAAACCGCCTTGCAAACCTGCTTTAAGCGGATGAGTGTGGTTTTGTACCAATCGTCAATATCCGGCTCGCTTTCTTTGATGATGGCGAGCTTCTCGGTAGGGTAATAAATCAGTGTTGCGAGCTTGCGCTTGCTGCTCTCGCGCATGTTGTTGCCGAAGCAGTCCTCAATCGTGCTCTTGATAACGCCAGAAGCGTTTTTGATAACATGGTTGAAGGCATCAAACTCGCCGTGAATATCCGAAACAAAGTGCTCGGTGCCCTTGGGCAGCGCCAAGGTCGCCCTTAAATCAATAATCTCGTTGCAAACGCGGTCGGTATTCGGGTATTGCTTGGAAAGCAGCTTTAAATACTCTAAATCATTTTTTAATTGATTATCCACATCTCTACCTCATCCGTAAAATAAAATCTGCTTTTATTTTACCATATTAAAAAAAGTGTTGCAAGTGATTGCAAAAATATTCTAAATAGTATAAAATAGAAAGGTAAATTCTAATTTGCG
>ONWY01000270.1 GCA_900321665.1 uncultured Eubacteriales bacterium | reverse complement strand
TTGTGGGGATTTGACTACCCCTCAGTCTTGCTAACGCAAGACAGCTCCCCTCACAAGGGGAGCCGTTAAAAGGTTGCTAATTTATCTGCCTACAGGCAGCTAAATTAGAATTTACTCCACTCCCCTCAGCGCCGTATCCGGCACATAGCGCTTGGCAATTTCCGCCAGGCGATACATTTTATCAAAGCTCGGTGCACTGAGATTGCCGTAGGGCACGGACTCTCTATCGGTGAAGCGCTGCAAATAGTAGTGCTTTGCGCCGCGAATCAGCTCTCCGATTTTTTCAAAATCCGCTTCCTCGTGCAGCTCGTCAATGACCGTGGTTCTAAACTCGTAATCAATCCTGCTGTTCATCAAAAGAGAAATGCTCTCTTTGATGGTATCCATATTCACCTGATCCACCCCGCAGGTCAGGGCATATTTTTCCGCGCAGTTTTTAATATCCATCGCCACATACTCGACCAACCCTTCCTCTAATATGGCTTCAAGCAGCTGCGGGTGGTAACCGTTGGTATCAAGCTTTACCGCATAACCGGTTTCCCGAATTTTGCGGATAAGTGCCGGCAAATCCTTGTGCAGGCAGGGCTCGCCGCCGGTGATAGCAACACCTTCAATCAGCCCCTTTCTGCTCTCTAAAAAGCGCAGCAGGTCGGTGTCGTCCATAATGGGTGCCGCCGTGCCGTCAATCAGCTCAAAATTGTGGCAAAAGGGGCAGCGAAAATCGCAGCCGCCCAAAAAGACCGTGCACGCAACGCGCCCCGGGAAATCCAACAGGGTCATTTTTTGCAATCCGTGTAATTTCATCTGTTCTCCTAACTGTCAACTTTGAATGCAGCACTCTTAAACCGCTTCAAAGAGATTCATATTGCGTATTTCGCTTTCCTCTATGCTGTCATTGACCGAGTAGGCATGCTTTTCCAAATCGCCGCAAATTGCCGCGGTTAAGCCGCCGTCAACCAGCTCATCAATCACATCCGCACAAATGCCCTCAATGGCATCATACTTTTCCTGCGCACGCTCTCCGTCATTATCGGTGGTGAGCAGGTATTCAAACATTTCCGCCTCTAAAGAGAGCACCGGCAGTGCGCGCAAGGCGCGAAAGCTCCATTTATAATACGGCTCGTAGCTGCGATTGAGCAGGAAAATAACATGCATGGCGCTTTTGACAAATTCGCACACCGCCAGCTGTGCGGCTGCCTGCTCGCCGTGCTTGATACAGCGGGCATAGTTATATTGCCCCGCCTGTGCCATCACCAAGAGATTACCCGCTAATTTCTTGCGGCGAATTTCCTCGGGGAAATACCGCAAATCCTCTCTTATCTGTGTCAGCAAGCCGTAATTGTCAAAGAAAACCTCGCCATTGGTAATCTCCGCCAGAGACTGCTCGGAGAGGCGCAAAAACTGCGCAGCGCTGAGTGCCGGCTCCTTTGTGCCAAGCTTTTCTTCCAAAAATTCCTCTATGCGTATCACCCCGTGGCGGGCGCCGCCCACCGGAGCAAGCATGGCGCGCCGGTATCCCATAAACTCCTTGGGCAGCTTTGCATATGCACGCTCGAGCGCAAAGGCACGCTTGCGGTCCACTACATCCTCACCGGGGAGAAAAATGCAAAATCCCGGTTCAAAATCGTGGTCGGCGGAAACGGCATCATCAAAGCCGAAGCATTCCGAGCCGCTGCCAATCAAACCGACTGCAAGCATGGGCAGGATATCGCCGAATTGCTCCTCGAGCATTGCCTTGCCGTATGCCTCATAATAGGCTTTTGCCAGCTCAATCCCTTTCATAAATTGCCTCCGCTCGCCGATTTAATTCCTGCGCTGCAAGAAAATAGCCGTAATAAGAAAAGCTCGGCGCACATTTTTCGCACACAAAGGCATAGTACCCGTCGTGCTTGGCATCACCGTCAATCAGCAAATCATAGGCGGTATCCAACCACTGCCGGATTTGCTTTTCCGCCGCCTGCTCGCCATCGCGCGCCACAAGCGCATCTGCCATATTGAGGTAGGTGATTGCCTGCTCGAGCACACCGCCTTCGACCCCCTCCATCACCGCGAGTGCTTTGTCATACAGCGCAAAGGCTTTTTCAAACTCCTGCACCGCCGCATAGGTCAGTGCCATATTATTATACAGCCCGCCCAACAGCTCCGGTGCGGTGGAGGGATTGCTCTCATAGACCTCTTTTGCTTTTTCAAAGAGCGCGATAGCTTTTTCGTTTTCACCGAAAGCGTTGTATGCCGTTGCCACATTAATATAGGTAGTGCCGGCACTGACATGGTCTTCAAAGCCCAGCTCCTTCACCAGGCGCAGCGCTTCGCCCGCGCTTTCAAAAGCACCCTCTTTATTAGCGGTTTTGCGAAAATGCCCGACCAACTCGTTG
>ONWY01000271.1 GCA_900321665.1 uncultured Eubacteriales bacterium | reverse complement strand
TCATCGGTTTGCGGCAATACCTTTTGGCTGATGCCGTAGTAAATGGTCTTTTTATCTGTTTTGTAGCCGAATTGCGTGCACAGCGGGTCATCCGCATTTAAAACCAGGGTTACATCGCCCGCCAAAGCAATCGCCTTGGAGAGTAAATCGACTGTAATATCAATCTCACCGTAGCGGTCTAATTGGTCGCGAAAGAGGTTGGAGATAACCATCACATCGGGCTTCATATAGGGAAACACCTTCACCGTGGAGGCTTCATCCACCTCGATGGAAGCATAGTCCGCATCGATTTTGCCGCCAAGGCTTGCCGCGAGCGCAAAGGCAGTTGCCACACCGTTGAGCATATTGGCACCGAGCTTGTTGCAAATAACCTTGTTGCCGGCACCTTCCAACGCCGAGCACAGCAGGTTGTTGGTGGTAGTTTTGCCATTGGTACCGCAAACGCACACGATGCCTTTGCGCACCTGCGAGGAAAGGCGCGCGACCAAATCCGGGCAGATTTTGAGCGCGACCGCACCGGGTACAGAGGAGCTTTTACCACCTTTAATTTTGGCAAGAAAGGCAGTCAATCTTGCCGCTAAAATTGCTAAAAATAATCTCATAATTTACCGCCGTAGTAAAGAATATATAATATTAAATTTTATTACAATTATGAACCAATGTCAAGTGCCGGGCATCGAGCGCCCGCACACTTTCTCATTCTTTTTCATAGTATGCTACCGAGGTGATTTTATGATGCAATTTATAGCACTGCTGTTGGTGGCGTTTTTCAGCACAGTCGGCTTTATCGCTATTTTGTATGCGATGTATATATCGGTGGTTACCCAAGAGGAAAAGCCTTTGTATCTGCTCGTGCCCATCGGTGAGAAAGCAAGCGATGCGGAGCTGCAAATCCGCTCGGCACAGGCGGCACTGCAGCGCTTGCGCGGCACCGGCGATAAAAGCATTGTGATTTTGGATTGCGGTATGCAGGCGCAAACGCGGGAAATGGTGGAGAAAGCGGCGCAGGATGCAAAAAATATTTTCATCCTGCAGGCAAATGAGTTGCAAAAATTGGCGTGATATAGTAAAATAAAATAAATATTTTTAAAATGGGGTAGTTGTGGAAACGCAAGAAGTAATTATCAGCGGTACCGTGGAGGAAATTACCTTTCGCAGCAGCGAGAGCGGCTTCACCGTGCTGCAAATTGATTTTGAAGGCGAGCCTGTGACCGCTGTCGGTGTGATGCCGACAGTGGTTTCGGGCGAATTTGTGCGCTTAGAAGGCACCTGGCAGGTGCATCCCTCCTTCGGCAGGCAGTTTAAGGCAGTCGGCTGTATCAGCGAAATGCCTTCCTCCACGGCGGGGATGTATCGCTACCTCGCTTCGGGTGTCATCAAGGGCATCGGCGAAAGCACGGCTGAAAAAATCATCAAAAAATTCGGCGAATCCACCTTTGAGGTGCTTGAAAACGAGCCGCAGCGCTTAACACAGATTAAGGGCATTTCCAAAAACAAAGCCGAGCAGGTCTGCAAGCAGTTTTGTGCGCAAAAGGCGCTGCGCAACACAATGGCGGCGCTGCAGGAATACGGCATGAGCCCGGCGGAGAGCATGCGCGCCTACCGCAATTTCGGAAGCACCATTGAGCAAAAGTTTAATGAAAACCCGTATATCCTTTGTGATGATGAGGTCGGGATGAGCTTCGAGAGGGCGGATTCCATCGCAGAGCGCCTGCCCAACCGACCCCATGAAATGGTGCGCATTATGGCAGGCATTAAGCACATCCTGCGCCACAATTTGGGCAACGGGCACTCGTGCATCCCGCGCGATAAAATCGCGGCACCGGCGCAAAGCCTGCTCTCGTGCAGCGAGGATGATGCCGAAATCGCAGTGGATAACCTGATTTCCACCGAGGAAATCGTTTCCAAATACCTCGGTGAGAGAGAATTTTTGTTTTTACCGAAAATCTATGAAGCGGAGCGTGTGATTGCGCAAAAGATGAAGATGTTTTGCGATTACCCGCCCGAGAGCATTTTTGTGACCGAGGAGCTGCTGCACTTAGCCGAAAGCAGCTTGCAAATTACCTTTGAGGGCAAGCAGGAGCTTGCAATTAAAACCGCGCTCGAAAAAGGGCTGCTGATTTTAACCGGCGGTCCCGGTACCGGTAAGACCACCACATTAAAAGGCATTATTCGCCTGATGGAGCAGCGCGGGTTAAAAATCGCCTTGAGCGCGCCAACCGGCAGGGCGGCAAAGGCGACCAATTAGATATCGATGCCTTAATTATTGATGAGGTTTCGATGGTGGATGTCACCGTTTTTGCAGCGCTGTGCGACGCCATTCCGCTCGGCTGCCGCATCATTATGGTGGGGGATTTTGACCAGCTGCCGCCGGTCGGCGCCGGTAACATTTTGCAGGATATTATGGCTTGGGGCAGGATTGAAACGGTCAAGCTGACCGAAATTTTCCGCCAGGCAATGAAAAGCGATATCATCACCAATTCCCACAAAATTGTGCGCGGAGAATACCCGGATACGGTGCGCAATCATAATGACTTTTTCTTTATGCACGAGGATGAAAAAGCCCTCGCTGCCGCCACCATTGCCGATTTGGTCACAAGGCGCCTGCCGAAGGCATACGGCTTTGATGCAGCGCGCGATATACAAGTGCTTTGTCCCTCTCATTTAGGAGAAATCGGCACGCTTGCGCTCAATATTCAGTTGCAGTCCATTCTCAACCCCGAAGGGCCGAAAAAGAAAAAAATTAACCGCGGCGGCTTTGTGCTGCGCGAGGGCGATAAGGTGATGCAAATTCGCAACAACTATGATATTCCCTTTGAGAGCACAGTGGATGACAGCGTCGGAGCCGGTGTCTTTAACGGCGATATCGGCACGCTGAAAATGGTTGATTTTCGCAATTCCGCGGCGCTTGTGGAGTTTGATGATAAAATCGCCACCTACCCCTTAGAGAGCTGTGGAGATTTGGAGCTTGCGTATGCCGTGACGGTTCACAAGAGCCAGGGCAGCGAGTTTCCGGCGGTGATTATGCCGGTGCTCGCGGTACCGAAGCCCTTGAAATATCGCAATTTGCTTTATACTGCCGTTACCAGGGCGAAGCAAATTCTCATTTTGGTCGGCAGCGAAGCAGAGCTGCACGCGATGGTGGATAATGATAAAAAAGCAAAGCGTTTTTCGGCTTTAAAATTTTTTTTGGAAGAGTAAGGATGAAAAATATTCTCTATTTTTGGTTCTTCCCGCGCAGGTGCCTGCAGTGCGGCAGGGTGATTGCTGCGCGCAGCTTTTATTGCGAGGGCTGTCGTGAGAAGATGCCCTTT
>ONWY01000272.1 GCA_900321665.1 uncultured Eubacteriales bacterium | reverse complement strand
GCAAACAGTTCACCACCTGCATTTTCACTTGATGAGCGGTCGGGAATTTACCTGGCCGGCAGGCTAAAACAGAAATATCTTAATTAAATCAGACACAGGAGAATATTATGGAATTTTATACTATGAAAATTGCAGGCTTGGAAAGGCACCTGCCCATTTGCGAGGTAAATGAACATTTAGACATTGCGGGCTTTGTGGTATTCGGCGATGCGGAGCTGACCGTCGCTTGCGCGAAGGAGCTGTTGGAAAAGGTACCGGAGTTTGACTACATTGTCGCTCCCGAGGCGAAATCCATTCCGCTTGCCCATGAAATGAGCCGCCAATCGGGCAAGAAGTATTTTGTGCTCAGAAAAGGCGCAAAGTTGTATATGAAAAAGCCCGAAAGCGTGCATGTGCGCTCGATTACCACCGATAAGGTGCAAACGCTGTACATTGACTCGCTCGAAGGCGAGCAATTAAGAGGAAAAAGAGTGTTGATTTTGGATGATGTTATTTCAACCGGCGAATCTCTCAAAGCCAGCGAGGAGCTCGTGAAAAAGTTTGATGGCAATATAGTCGGCGAGGCGGCTATTCTCGCCGAGGGTGATGCCGCTGATAGAGATGATATTATCTTCTTGGAGAAATTACCGCTTTTCTTTAAGTAAAGCAGGCGTTTAGCGGCAAATTTAATTGAAGCACACTTTTGCATTCATTTAGCAAAAGCTTTTTAAGTGTTATTGGGGGTACAAAGATGGGAAGACCGTTTGCAATTATCGGCTTGAGCATGTTTGTATCCCTCTTTTTTATGTGCGCTATCGGTGTTAGAAGTGCATATGCAGTGCTTTTTATCAGTGTGCTTTGCTTAGCACTGCTGCTTTTCGTGCGGCGCTTTAGGCGGTATAAAGTTTTGTTGTCGGCTGCTGCAGCGGTGCTCGTTTCAAGTATACTGTATCTCGCGGTATTTTACTTTTCCTATGCACCGGCAACTGCTTTCTTTAATAAACAATGTGATATCACGGGTACGGTGGAGGATTACCCGGAGTATCAATACGATACCTATTATTGCGAAGTTAAGGTCAGCTGTGTTGATGAAAACGATGTGAGCAGCTTTAAGATAAGAGTCGCTTTCGCGGAGGAGCCTGCCGTGAAGCCCGGTGATACGGTACGCTTGAAAGCAAAACTTAAAGAAATCGGTGCCAATGCGCACTTTTCAAAGCTCAATTATCTCTCGAAAGGGATTTATGCCTGCGCTTTTGCGGATGGTGAAATGCAAGTAATAGAAAGCAGCGGCGCCCTCAAAGCGCCCCGCTACTATCTTGCCGATTACAGAAAGGCGCTTGTGCGCTCCTTACAAAACCTGATGCCGCGCGAAAATGCCGCCTTGGCAAGTGCGGTATTGCTCGGTGAAAAATCCTATATTTCCTCCGAAAGCCTTGAAAATATCAATGCAGTCGGTATCAGCCACATTATTTGTGTATCAGGGCTTCACTTGTCGATTATCGGCTTTGCACTGTTGCGTGCGATGCGATTTATCCGCGCTTCAAGGCGATTCAAATATCTTTTTGTAGCAGGGTTCATTCTTTTCTTTATGGCGCTTTGCGGGTTTACAAACAGTGTTGTGCGCGCAGGCATCATGTTTTTGATTTATATCTTTGCGGAGCTGATTTTGGCAGAGCCTGATTCCTTAAACTCTTTAGGGCTTGCGGCAATGGTGATATTGCTCAATCCGTTTAGCGCAGGGAATATCGGCTTTATCTTTTCATTCACAGCAACACTTGCCATCATTCTTTGCGGCAGCAGGATTTGCGATTACTTCAAGGAAAAGTGGAGCATCACCGAGAAAAACAGGGTGGTAAAATGCGGCTTTTCACTTTTGGAAATTGTATTCATTTCACTCAGTGTCAATGTGTTTTGCCTGCCTTTTAGTGTGCTGATTTTTGGCAAAATTAATTTAATCGGTATTCTTGCCAATGTCCTGATATTACCGCTTGCTACGGTGTTACTCGTTTCGGTTGCACTGAGTGCTTTGCTCGGGTTACTGCCCTTAGCGGTATTCGGCTTTCTTGCGTACCCCGCAGCGTTTGTTGCCTCGGGCGCGAGCGCCTATGTGCTGCGCATGGCGCACCTTTTGGCAGGGGTGCCTTTTTCAAACCTTTATGCAGGCAGTCCCTATGCGCTCCTTAGCGCGGGTGTATGCTTAGCGGTTTTAAGCGTGGGCATTTTGCTCGTAAAAAGGCGGCGTGCTCTCATTGCCACCGCAGGGCTAATGGTTCTCATCCTCTGCTGCGGGTACGGCTTGCAGCTGTTTTCCGATTATTCCCGCCTTACTCT
>ONWY01000273.1 GCA_900321665.1 uncultured Eubacteriales bacterium | reverse complement strand
TTTTGGCAATTTTATTTTTAGGAGGAAGTTATGAACAAATCACAAAAAATCCGCTCTCTTGCGGAAGGCGGGCTGTTGCTGGCGCTTGCCACCATTTTAAGCTTTGTCACCATTTTAAAAATGCCCTTTGGCGGCGGGGTAACGCTTTTTGCCATGCTCCCCATCGGCATTTATGCCTACCGCTACAAGCTGCCGCAGGCGATGATGGTTGCGGTGCTTTACGGCATCATTCAAATGCTTATCGGCTTAAAGAATTTTTCATATGTCAACGGCATCGGCTCCTATGTGGTTGTCGCCCTGTTTGATTACATCATCGCTTTCGGTGTGCTCGGCTTTTCGGGCATGTTTAAGAAGGTAAAGCGCACCGCCTCTATTATTGTTGCCGGTGTGCTGATTTTGCTCACCGTGGTGCTCTTCACCGTTTCCCTGCTCTCCTCGGGCGATGCCGATATGATTGCAGAGCTCAAAAGGCGCTGGTGGATTGTGGCACTGGAAGCGGGTGTGACCGTGATTTTAACCGCTTTGGCGCTGGTGTTCCAAAAGAAGGCGACTGCCTCCTCGGTATCCATTGCCACCGGACTTGCGGTGACCGGCGTGTTGCGGTTTGTGTGCCACTTTATTTCGGGTGTCACCGTTTGGAGCGATTATGCCGCCGATAAAACCGCGGTGATGTATTCTCTTTACTATAACCTGTCCTATATGCTGCCCGAAATCATTTTGACCGTGGTCATGGCGGCGATTATCTCCAACCTGCTCAACTTTGATGCAGAGACCATGGATGTCATTTGGAAGGATGATTCCAAGGTGAAAAAGCTGTGGGATGATGACAAACCCGATGCGTAATCAAGCGCGCTTAAAATGCCTCGGCATTTTATATACCTCGCAAAAAGCAGCCTGTTCGGATCCGAGCAGGCTGTTTTTTCATCTGTTTTAACCGCTGCGCTTTTGCGCTCAAAAGCTAAATTATCATGATATGATTTTTATATTTTCATTGTTCTTGTGCTGCATCCTCCCGGTTACGGCAAGTATCATACCGGCAGTGAGTTGCGAGAGCATGATTTTTCACTATTGCCGGGGCGGTGCTTCTTTTCAAAGCCGCTTTGGCAGACCTTCATCGCAGAGCATTGATATGCCCTTCATAAAAAAACTCCGCTTGTTGCAACAAACGGAGTTTTTGTTGATTTAATACAACCGCTAAAAAGGCTCAATCAATGAAATCGCTGCCATCGCTACCGCCAAACAGACTGCGCGCAGCAATATATCTACGGCTTTGAAATATCACACGAAACCATATCCGAAATCACAGACTGTGTTCTTGAAGAACTTAATGAATGGCAGAACAGACCGCTCAAGAGAATGTATACATTTTTGTTTGTGGATTGTATGTATGTCACCATACGAAAAGAGTATGAAAGCAAGAGTTATGCGGTGTATACCATACTCGGTTATGATACGGAGGGTGAAAAAGACATTCTCGGTTTATGGCTTAACGAAAGCGGAAGTAAACACACATGGATGCAAATATTTGATGAATTAAAAAGCCGAGGTGTAGAGGATGTGTTGTTCATCAGTATGGGTGGCGTATCCGGCTTGTTATTTCATTCCGACCGTGGTGTACAGTATGCTTCAAACGCATACAAAAAACAACTAAAAGAATATAGAATGATACAAAGCATGTCGAGGAGTGGCGTTCCGTATGATAATGCACCGATGGAAAGCTTCTGGTCAACGGTAAAAACCGGTTGCGTATTAGGCAGAAGGTTCAAAACAAGAAAAGAGGCAATCTTAACAATTTTTGAATATGTGTTTGGTTTTTACAATACGCACAAATATCATACATCTATTGGTTTGGAAACACATGCAGAACACAGAAAGAAATTAACGGCAGCATAAGGTTTTCGTCGAATGATACCATGCCGCAGCTCAAATCCGCATATTCTATCACCGACAAACAAAATTGCGGTAAATACCCTCTTTCTAACCGGCAGCGGAACCCTCTAAAAAGGAGGCGCCGGGCATAGAGAAAAGCGATACAGCCGCAAAGCTGTACCGCAAAAAGCTTCATTACGGAGAGTGCCGATACGGAGAGTACCGATAACGAAATATTGCCTCAAAATTCAATCTTTTCGCACAATAAGTGCGTTAAAATCAGCACATAAGCGTTAGCCTTATGTGCTGATTTTGCCTTCTTCTTGCCGGGAATTATTGAATTTGAGGTGCGAAGCAGTTTATTTTGCCTGATTTTGCTCAGATTAGCAATTTTAAAATGTGGGAATACTCTGTGTATTGGCGCATTTTT
>ONWY01000276.1 GCA_900321665.1 uncultured Eubacteriales bacterium | reverse complement strand
GTAGGCAATCTCGGTGCAGGAATCTATCAGCGCCAACAGATTGGCATCCTCTACTGCGGAATTGGTGCGCAGGTAGCGCAAGACCTCTGCTTTCTCTATCATAACAAATCCTTGATACCGGCGAGCACCGCAGCGGTGGTTTCCGGCTTGTTCATCGTGTAAATGTGGATATTCTTTTGCCCGCTTTCCATCAAATCTCTGATTTGTGCAATCGCAAAATCGATGCCGGCTTTGCGCATATCCTCCGGGGAAGAGGCGTAGCTTGCCGCTAAATCCGCAAAATCTTTGGGAATGGTGCAGCCGGAGAGCGAAACACTTCTGCCGATTTGGGCAATGGCGGTAATGGGCATAATGCCTGCGATAATCGGAATGTCAATGCCTGCCTTTTCACAGTTATCTTTAAAGGTATATAAAAGCGCGTTATCAAAAAACATTTGCGTGGTCAAAAAGTCTGCCCCGGCATCCGCTTTTTCTTTCAGGTGCACAAGGTCGCTCGCGACGCTTTCGCTCTCGGGGTGCTTTTCGGGGTAGCAGGCGGCGCCAATGCAAAAATCGCCCTCGCTTTTGACCATTTCAATCAGCTCTGCGGCATAGTGAAACTCTCTGTGCGCAGGATTACTTTCGGCGGCGATGTCACCGCGCAGGGCTAAGATGTTTTCAATCCCTGCCTGCTTTAACTCGGCAATGACGGCGCGCACCTTTTGCTTTGTGGAATTGACACAGGTAAGGTGAGAGAGCGGTGTGCCGCCATGCTCTAAAATATCGCGCGCAATTTCCGCGGTGAAGCCGGCAGTGCTGCCGGCGGCGCCGTAGGTAACCGAGATGAAATCGGGGTTAAAATCCGCCAGCTTGCGCACGGTTGCTTTGCTCTGCTCGAGCTTATCCCACTGCTTGGGCGGAAAGACCTCTAAAGAAACGGTAATGTCCTTTTGCGCTATAATCTCTTTTATTTTCATAACGCACCTCTAAAATGAAAATAATATTATTACTTATCATAGCATATTTGGGGGAGATTTACAATTCTAATTTGTCAGTGACAAATTAGAATTTAGTCGCTCACTTTGTTCGCTTAAATAAGAGAGAAGAGTGAAGAGTGAAGAGTGAAGGGCGGGACACCCGCACCCGTTCCGCTTCGCTCTGATTTATCTGCCCTTAGGCAGATAAATAGTTTTGAGATAGGAGAGTGAAGATTGAAGTTGTGGGCGAGGCGCTCGCACTCGTTCCGCTTCGCTCTAATAAATGAGAGTGCAAGTATTTCACTCTGAGTTATTACTTTGAAAATGGTGTAGATACAAGCTTTTTTATTCATCCCTTGTGTAAATGGATGTGGATGAAAAGCACTCGGATGGATTGTTATATAAATCGGGTGCGGGTGTCCCGCCATTCATTTTTCTTTTTTGCCGGCGGAGCGAGCTGCTTAGAGCGTGGCGAAACAGTTTCAAGACCTAAAAAACCACCGGAGCAGGGTTTTGCTGCGGTGATGCTTGTGATATGTCGAATCTCTGAAAAATCAGGAATCGAAAAACTGTTGCCCGCCTTCGGTCACAAGGCGCTCGGTTTTCGGGTACTCGAAGATAGCGCTGTTTTCCGCGTTGGCGGCAAGGTAGTCGGCAAATTCAGCCGCGTACCACTGCGCCATGCCGAGGTTGTGCATGCGGTAGTGCCCGCAGTTGACCGGCGCGGCACCCGGCACCTCCTGCACCGCGGCTACCGATTGAAATGCGCTCAGCAACAGTGCATACAGCTCTTGCGGCGGGCGGTTGCCCTTTAAAATAAGATAAAAGCCGGTCAGGCAGCCCATCGGTCCCCAATAGATGACCTCATCCTTCCACTGCGGGTCATTGCGCAGGTAGGTGGCGATGATATGCTCGAGCGAGTGCATTGCCGCCACATCAATGGCGGGCTCGCGGTTCGGCTTCTTGAGGCGAATATCATAGGTGGTGACCACCGCTTCTCCCAAAGTATCCACGCGGCTGGTGAAGATGCCGGGAACAATGCGGGTGTGGTCAACCGAAAAGCTTTGTATTAATTCCATATCGGTTCTCCTTTTTGATGTAGTTTTAGCGGTTGCATCTACCGCTGCTTTTCTTTATTATATCACACCGCGCACAAAATGTACACCTTGATGTTAGCCGAGCATGGCGAAGCCTTGCGAACGCCAAGGTTCCGGGCACCAACTCCAAATCTTCGATTTGGTTAGTTGGTCGGGTTCTTATATATTTGCTGCGCAAATGTGAATGGCGGTGACAAGGTGAAGCCTGGCATTATATACTACCCCTCCGTCACGCTAACGCGTGCCACCTCCCCTGACAAGGGGAGGCGTTAAGAGGTTAAGCTTTTAATTCCCGCGCTTGTTCCGCTTCGCTCTCATTTTGCAGGGGAGGGTCTTTGTGCCCTCCCGATAACTTTTATTTGTCCTGATTTTGAGGCGAAATTTGGGTTATCTAATGTTGAAAAAATGAGATTGGTTTGGTATAATGGGTGGGAAAGGAATGAAGCGTATGAATGCATATGATTTTGATGAAACTATCTTTTACCCGGATTGCTCGGTGTTGTTTGCGCGCTGGTGCGCCAAGCGGCACCCAAAGCTGTATTTTACCTATTTGCCCAAGGTGGTAAAAAGCCTGCTGCAGTATAAAAAAGGCAAGCTGCCGCGCTACAAGTTCGAGCGCACCTTTTTCAGCTTTTTAAAGCAGGTGGATGACTTTGATGAGCAAATCGAAAAATTTTGGGATAAAAACGAATGTCGCATTTCTCGCTGGTATTTAGAGCAAAAGAGGCCGGATGATTTGATTATCAGCGCCTCTCCCGCGTGCATCATCGCGCCGATTGCAAGGCGGCTCGGGGTGAATTATGTCGCCACCGATTACGACCGCGAATACGGCGTTTTTGTGGATAATCTGATGTATGCCAAGGAAAAGGCGAAGTATATCATCGACCGGGATTTTCCGGTGATTGAAAACTTTTACTCGGATTCCCTGGCGGACACACCGCTTGCACTGCTCGCAGAGCACGCGCACCTTGTTAAGGACAAGGCGCAGACTGTTGTCGATTGGCCGAAGCTGGATGTGGAGACACTGAAGGTAGTGCGCGATAAGATTAATACCGGCTGGAATATTCACCTTAAGTAGTTTTTTATAAACACCATGCAACAGGGCGGTCGGTGTGAAAGGTATCTTTCACACCGACCGCCCTGTTATTGGCTTACCGTTTTATATAGTGCCCGTTTCGGTTTGCTCCTTGATGGTTAAAATAATCATGGTCATATCATCAAATTGAGGCACATCCTTTGCAAAGGTGTTGACATCGGCAAGAACCTTGTCAAGCACTTTTTCTCCCGAGTCATTTCTGGTGTTTTCCATCATCCGCATCAGTCGCTCGGTGCCGTAAAGCTCATTTTTTGTGTTGTGCGCTTCTGTGATACCATCGGTATACAGCAAAATGCGGTCGCCGGGCGCGAGCTGAATTTCACTTTGCTTGTAGCGCGTAAATTCCATGCCGGCAAGGAAGAGCCCGTGCCCCGTTGCCATCTCTTCACAGGGTTGCCCCTTGCGCTGCAAAATCGGGTAATTGTGCCCGGCGTTGGTGTATTGCAGTGTCATGGTGCGGGTATCCAAAATACCAATCCAAGCTGTGGCAAACATGCCCTCGTCGTTGTTTTCGCAAAGGCGGGCATTGACTGCGGTGAAAATCTCCGCGGTGCTGTCATGTGTCAGCGCATAGTCCTTAATCATGGTTTTGGAGGTCATCATAAACAGCGCTGCGGGCGTTCCCTTGCCGGAGACATCGGCGATGAGGAAGCAAATGCGATTTTCATCAATCGGAAAGTAATCGTAAAAATCGCCGCCGACCT
>ONWY01000277.1 GCA_900321665.1 uncultured Eubacteriales bacterium | reverse complement strand
TTTGTTGGGCGAGCGAAGCGAGCAAAATCAACTTAGTAAATTGACCGTTCAATTTGTCCGCTTCTTGTCGCCCCTTGACGAGGGGAGATGTCGGCAATGCCGACAGAGGGGTAGAAAAAGTTCGACAAAAACAAAGTAGCGTTTTCGTGCGCTAAATTAGAATTTGAAAGGAATCCTATGCAAGAGTTTAATTTTCAAATCAATGTTGATGAAGCCTCTTATGCCTTAGTGCATTATGAAGGCGATGAAAAGGTGGTGTCCGTTCCCGATACCTATGCAAAGAAGCCTGTCACCATTATTGCGGACAAGGTCTTTGCCGGGCACAGTGAGATTGAAAGCATTCATTTGCCCGACAGCGTGACCGATTTGGGCGAATTTGTCTTTGACGGCTGCGAGAATCTGAAGCAGTTGGAGTTGCCGCGCAGTTTAGAGCGCTTGTGGGGCTATACCTTTGTGCGTTGCGGGATAGAGCAGGTGATTTTGCCCGACAGCTTGCAGGCAATCCCGCCCTTTGCCTTTAAAGATTGCAAGCATCTTAAAAAGGTTGTCGGCGGCACGGGATTAAAGAAAATTTACGCGTGGGCATTCGGTGGCTGCGATAAGCTGCAGACGCTCGAGTATCGTTCTGCGCCGGATATCAGCCCCGCGGCATTTGAGAGCAAAGCGTTAAATACTTAGCGCCGAGCGGATGAGGAAAAACAAATATGGAGCTGTATCACACAGGTTTTGATATTATTGAGGCACCCGATATTCATTTCGGGCGCCAAAATGCCGATTTCGGGCAGGGGTTTTACCTCTCGGGGAATCGGGAATTTTCCGTGCGCTGGGCGCGCGAGCGAAAGGGCAGGCACACTTATCTCAATACCTATGTTTTGGATACGGCGGGCTTTTAAGCGATGCGCAGGCGCTTGAAATCCTAAGCGTCGGTCCGCAATACGAGCAGGTGGTGGTGAAGAGCGAAAAATACGCGGCACAACTGCAATTTCTTTCGAGTGCCGTGCTGCCGCATGAGGAGATTGCGGCGTAGCGCACCGCTGTCAGCCGCGAGGAGAGCGCCTATCAGGATTTGGTGGGCGAGAAGCTCGGTAAAATTGCCGAGATATTGGAATAGCAAGTGCGAGGCACAAGGAAAAGACCCTCGCAGAAAGGAAAATTCGTGATACAAGCAGTTTGGATAGATATTGATAATACCCTGTTGGATTTTGATGCCTATGTGCAGCAGGCGTTGCGGGATGGCTTTGAGCACTTTGGTTTAAAGCCGTATGAGCCCTACATGTTTGAGGTGTTTGATCGCATCAATAACGCCTTGTGGGATAAGATTGAAAAAGGAACGCTTGATTTTGAAGGACTGCAGCAAATTCGATTTAACAAGGTCTTTGGAGAGCTTGGCATTGCGTTTGATGGTGTCACCTTCGAGCACTACTTTAAAGAGTGCATTTGGAACAGCGCCATTTTAATTCCCGGCACGGTGGAAATGCTCTCTTATCTCTCGGAAAAGTACATTTTGTGCACTGCGAGCAACGGTCCTTATACCCAACAGCTGCACCGCTTGGAGCAGGGCGGCATTGCGCAGTATTTTGAGTATCACTTTATCTCCGAGGATATCGGCGTTTCCAAGCCGGAAAAGGCTTTTTTCGAGCGCGCGCTCGCGCGCTTGAATGAGGGCAGAGCCGAGCCGATAGCCGCAAGCGCATGTGTCATGCTCGGCGACAGCATCAGAAGCGATATCGCGGGCGGCAAGAGTAGCGGTATGAAAACGATATGGTTTAACCGCAAAGGGGCGCTCAATACATCGGCATGTCAGCCGGATGCGCAAATAGATGCATTAGAAAAGATTAAGGAGATTTTATAATGGAGTTTCGAGAGCTTGCCAGGAAAAAGCGCGCCGTTTCAAAAGAGGAGTGTATTGCGCTGCTAAAGGCGCAAAAGCGCGGCGTTTTAGCGGTGTTAGGTGATGGCGATTATCCCTATGCGCTGCCGATTAATCACTATTATGATGAAAACAGCGGCAAGCTGTATTTCCACTCCGGGAAGGCGGGGCACAAGGTTGATGCCATGCGCGCCCACCCGAAGGCATCCTTTTGCACATTTGATGAGGGCTACCGCAACGAGGGCGAGTGGGCGCTGCATATCAAAAGCGTCGTCGTATTCGGTACTATTGAGATTGTGGAGGATTTTGAGGAAGCGATGGCAATTTGTCGCCGCTTAAGCCGCAAGTTTACACGAGATGAAGCATATATTGACC
>ONWY01000280.1:2183-2899 GCA_900321665.1 uncultured Eubacteriales bacterium | reverse complement strand
TGTCACTTCGTGACATCTCCCCTCATCAAGGGGCGACAAGAAGAGGTCAAATTGAACATCATATTTACATTCATCTAATAGAGCGAAGCGGAACAGGTGCGGGTGTCCCGCCCACCATTCTTCTTTCTTCTTTTTTCTTTCTTCTTTGCGAACGAAGCGAGCCATAGAGCGAAGCGGAACGGGTGCGGGTGTCCCGCCCACCTCTTCTCTTTTCTCTCTTCTCTCTTCTCTGCGAAGCTTCGCTTCGCCTATATCCTATACACCTTCACCTTTTTGTGCTCCTTCATATCCAGCGGGTCGTAGCCGCCAACCGGCTTTGCCGCAGTCGGCTGCGGCGCAATCGGGTTTGCCATCAGCACATAGCGGCACTCGTCATAGATATGGTCCTCGCCGGTGGTATCCACATCCTCCACATCGGTATCGGAATACACAAGGGCGGGAATCGTGCGAATAAAATGCTTGCAGGTGCGAAACACCTGGAAACCCGGCAGCCCCTCCTCATCGAAAGCGAAGCGGTAGTGAAACTGCATTTTGCCCGCTAAGCGGTGGTTGTCGCCCGGCTCCCAAAAGACAGGGTTCGTGCCCTTCGCCATAATGTCTGCTATGCTCTCGCCGCGGGAGGCATCAAAAATGCTCGGGTCTGCAATGCCGATGATTTGCCTGTCCTTCAGGTTCTCATCCTCATGCTCTATGCGGTCTACGGCCTGCTGCTCATC
>ONWY01000280.1:0-2177 GCA_900321665.1 uncultured Eubacteriales bacterium | reverse complement strand
TGCATGTGCACACCGTGATTGGGTGTGCCGTCGCAGCCGTAATACTCGCGAATGCGGTAGAGCATGCCATCGGGGTTTACGGCATACCAGCCGACACTGAAGGGCTTTTGGTAGCCGAAATCAAAGCCACGATAAATGCGCCAATAGCCGGGAATGCGAAAGGGCTCTATGACATGTGTCCACCGCGCGTCCTCATAGTGCGCGGGGTCGTTGCGCCACTCGCTGAACACCTGCCCCTCGAAGCTGTCCCAAGAGCCGTAGAGCAGGGCGTTTTTCTCTGCCTCGGGCAGCATGGCAAGGCTTGCGAGGTAGTTCGGGTCATTTTCGAGCAGCTTGCGGTTATCAAAAATATTGCTCGGCACAAAAATGCGGCTTTTTTTAATTTGCAGGCTTTTGCCCGCGGGGGTCGGCACGGTGTAAACATCCTCAATGGGTGTTAAAGGCGGTGCCGCCGTGATAAAGCGCTGCTTGACCCACGCATGCCCGATGCCGCCGGGGTTGGTGGTCGCTCTGATATAGACTCTGGTGCCCGGGCCTGTCGGTCGGTTGCGCGAAAACATATAGGAATACTCATCGTAGGTAAAGTGTGTCAGCTCATCGAAGCCGATAAAGTCATATGCCTTGCCCGGATAGTTGGTTCTGTCCTTGGTGTGCTGCATCGAGCCGAAGTAGATTTTTGCCCCACTCGGGAAATGCCAGCAGTGCTCTTGGGCATTGTAGCTTGCCGCCGGGAAGGCAGGCAGGTAAATCGCGCGCGAGCGGTCAACCAGCTCCGCTAACTGCGGGTAGGTCTTTCTGAGAATTAATCCCTTGTAGTGCGGGATATGCACCTGCCGCAGCGCTTCCGCCAGCAGCGCGTCACTCTTGCCGCCGCCCGCCGCGCCGCCATATAGCGCCTCGTACTCCGGGCGCTCTTGAAACTGCCGCTGTTTAGGTTGCGGCTGCCATACGATGTTTTGCATTTTTCCTCCCGCACGGTTTGATAAATTTTGAATTTTAAATGCAAGGCGCAGCCTTGCATGATACTGCTAAACACTTTACCCTAAAAACTAAACACTATTTATCTGCTTCAGCAGATTTCATTGCGTGAAACTCGTTTTCACGCTGCACTTCCGGCAGCAGCACCACGCCGCCTTCTGCCTGCTCGGGTGCCTCCTTTTGCGCGGCGAGCTCAAGCTTGCGCTTGGTCAGCTCGTAGGTGCGCTCATCCTTCACATTCGGGATATCGTTCACATCGCGCAGCACAGCGGTCAGGTTTTTGAGTGCGGAGGAGAGGTTGTAGATGCCGGTGGGCTTGTCGGCATACTCGCTGCTCAGGTCGATATTATCCAAGAGCTTGCCGGCAATGCGGTTGATTTTGTCACTTTGCACCAAGGCATGGCGCTCGTGTTGCGCCAAGGTGCTCTGTGCCTGTGCCTTGAGCGCGGCTGTGAGCTCGTTTTTGCGCTTTTTCTCGCGATACCAGCCCTCCTGCGCCGAGCGCTTCGCCACCTCCCCGAAGGGTAAATCGTGCCGCTGCGCAAGCTGCTTTAGGGTGGTGCTCTGCGAACAGATATACGCCTCTTTGATTTTCTCCCAATCGGTACTCAATGCTCTGCTCTCCTATCCCTCATCCATGATTTTGTAAACACTGCAATTGATGTAATTGCTGCAGCTGCAATAGGTCTTTTTGTGCGCATTTTTTGCCTGCTTGTCGCGAAACGAAAGGCTCAGGCTTTCCCACTCCCCGAAATCCTCGCAGTAGATATTGTTGTAAATATCCTTTTGAAAAAGCGGGCATCCGCAATCATCGTGCAGCTTTTGGCGGTGCAAATCTATCCGTTCGCTTTTGAGGATGTTATAAAGCGTTTGCTTACAAACGCCGCAGGCGCTGCAAATGTCGGCAACCGCCGCACCGCTTCGGTACATCTGTATTAATTTTGATTTGTTGATTTGTTTTTTCATTCTTGATTCATCCTTAGTGTGGCTCGCGTAGCGAGCCGGCGGTCGGCGGTCAGCTACCGGCAGTCGGCAGGCTCGCAACGCGAGCCATAGAGCGCAGCGGAACAAGTGCGAATGTGGTGCGGGTTCAGCGCATCGGTAAGTGAAGAGTGTCAGGGGATAGGTAAGCCCGGGTTCAGCGCATAGGTAAGTCTTTCAAGGTATAATAGAAGCCAAAGGGGTGATAATTATGCCAT
>ONWY01000283.1 GCA_900321665.1 uncultured Eubacteriales bacterium | reverse complement strand
TCCGTCTGTTTCCCGCAGGCATGTATCTGTCAAGTATGATGCAACAAGTGATAAGTATATTGTTACGGATATGTCTACTGTCGGAACATTTGTAGATAAAAATCGCTTGAGCGCACATCAACCTGCATTTATTGAGCGTGGCAAGGTGATTACCATTGCAAATACGGAAAATTCATTTTTACTTAATTAACGAAAATACTATGTTGCTCCAGGAAGGAGCAACATAGTATACAAGTTTGGAGGATTTGAAAATGAGATGTCCCTCTTGTGGCAGAGAAGTACCGGCTAATATTCCCAATTGTCCCAAATGCGGTTTGCAAATGATGGCAAATATGAGAAATGTGGAAGGTTTA
Organism: uncultured Eubacteriales bacterium; assembly: GCA_900321665.1. GTDB lineage: Bacteria > Bacillota > Clostridia > Oscillospirales > Acutalibacteraceae > RUG714. The sequence goes on along the minus strand of ONWY01000283.1, from coordinate 1,781 downwards.
ACAACGCCTTTAAACAGTGCCGGTTCACAGCGCACACTATCCCATCAATATCATTCGCCCAATAATCCTTCTGCTCAAAACTACAGACCAAAAGGTCCGGCAGATAACAGAAACAGACCAAATGCTCCGTATACACCGGTAAGGAGACCGGGGCCTGGCTATGCACATACCGGTGCGAGTGTTGCCGGTGCAGCGGTTAAAACGGCAGGAAGTGCAGGCTTGGTTGCCGGTTTAATCAGTGCAGCTGTGGTATTAATCGGTATTATTGTTACCTTAGTCGTGGTAACAACGGGCGGATTTACAAAAACCCCGGAGGATACATGGGAAAAATTTGAAACTGCTTATAATAATATGGACACACGCGGTATGATTGCGTGTTGTGAGAAGAAAGTACAAAAAGCAGTGGAGAGCGGTAACAACCTGATTGGCGGTATCATCGGATTTGATATCTTAGGGTTCACTGATTTGATACCTTTTGCAAGCGAGTTTTTTGATACATCCGATTACCCGAAAATAGATGTCAAGGTCTTGTCCATTGACTATGAAAACGGCTCGAATGATAATTCCGAGCTGGCGGATGTAGAAATAGAAATCAGTGGAGATAACGGAGAAACCACAAATGATACCATTGCTATGGTAAAAGTAGATGGAGAATGGTATATAGCAGCTTCTGCTATAGCCAACAGTTTTAATTTTTAGGAGGAAGAATTATGAGATGTCCTAGATGTGGAAGAGATGTTCCGGATTATGTACCTAACTGTCCGAATTGCGGCACTGCCATGTCGCAGGATACCGCTTTATTAAATACCGGTTCTAATCAACAGTTTCAGAACTATCCTTACCGGCAGAACAAGCCGATACAGCAAAAGCATTATCCTCAACCGGCATATGGTTTAGGGTTAGCATCTATGATTGTCAGCATTTGTGCATTTGCTTTCAGTTTATTGATATTAGCTTCATGGGTTTTTTATATCTTTGCAGTGCCTTGCGGCATTACGGGATTGGTGCTTGGCTTGGTATCACTCAAACAGTCTATGAAAATCAATTTTAAAAATACATTTGCAAAAGTCGGTTCTATTATTGGTTTGTCATTTGTCGGGCTTTCGTATTTAGCCGGTATAGTGATAACTACTATTTTTCTTGCGGGTCTATCTATCGCTGCAAGAAGTATTTTCTAAAAAACATGAAAAACAAACACTTTCCAACAGTGGCACCTTTATTAATGGCATGCGCTATCCCGTTTTATTTTATTGGTCTGTTTTCTATGAGAGACCTTAACGGTACGCTGATACTCGGTTCACTCCGTTTTTGGGGATTAGGTTTTACGCGTAATCTTGAACCATATTATGCTTACATAGATAGTAGTATGCCGGGAATGATTACCACTGCAATAATTGCGCTGATTTTTTCTTTATTGCTGAATATTTTATTTATCATTTTGTACTTTTCGATGCCGAATCGTCAAAAATTAAAGAAAAACATTGTTACCACAATTATTGCAGTGTTTTCTTTTGCAAACTATGTAGCGGGTTTTTCAATTATCTTTTTATTCTATACTACTTCACACCCCAGTTTTGTAAGAGAATGCCGTGCACATTTGGGTATTGGCGCATATTTCGTGTTATTGTTGGAAGCCGTTGCAGTCGGTTTTTTAATTGTGCAGTTGGCATCGGTTTTAGAACCCTATTTAAAAAGGAAGAGAGAATCCGCAGAGCAGGTTTCCGCAACGCAACAGCAAGGGAAAAAGCGCACATACAACAATCACTCTCGTACTGCATATG
>ONWY01000284.1 GCA_900321665.1 uncultured Eubacteriales bacterium | reverse complement strand
AAAAGAGGTCTTTCCATAGCCTTTTGGCTATTTTCAGACCTCTTTTTTAAATTACCTTTATTAAATTTTTAGGGGCTGTGTTTTTTCACAGCCCCTTTTAGTCTATTCCCACTTGCTACCCTTCAGAGATATATTGAACACAAAAAAGTTATATTCTAAACAAAAATATCATTCGCAAATTTATACTTACTCACACCGTAATTCATCTCTCGCACAATAATATCCTTTGATTTTAACAGTGGCAGATATTTTCTGCTAAAAGCCGTTGTGCCGAAAAAAGCATCAAAATTGCTAACGGGCAACACAACCCACTCGGTGTTGTCCTGCTTGTTTGCTATGTAATATTTATATAATGTCGGTAAAACTCTTTCGGGCACACCTTTCGGCGTTACTTCAATTAAGTGCTTTTTCAATTCATCAGACAATTCAAAATCCTTGTTTTGCAGTTCGCCCAGTTCTAACGCATCGGCAAGAACATCATCAAATAGAAGCAAAAAACTGCCCTTTGTGTTTGCCGAATACAGCGGCACTTGGTATTGCATGAGTTTTTTTCGCCATTCTTTTTCAAAACCTTTTAAGGTATCCGATTTCTTGATTGCTGTTTTAGATACCTTTTCGGGGTTTGCTTTCACAAATACCTGTATGTTTTGAATATGGGTATAAAACCAACCGTTACCCGCGCTATCTACCAATGCGGGAAACTGCTCGTGCAAAAATCTAAAATCCGTTTCACTTTGACCTTCCTTTTTCGGAAGGTCTCTTTTTTTATCCGGCACACTGCACCAAGCAAGAAGCGCTTTTCTTGCACGGTCAATATCCGCTTCACCGTTTTTAAACATATACCCTCGTGCAATGATTGTAAAAACACGATACAGACCAATAAAATCGGTTAACATTTCAAAGGTAAATCTGCCAAGGTAGCTACTGTCCTGCTTATTGCAAGCGGTGTAGTTTACCTTACCGGTGTATGCGAGGAATTCTTCTTTTTCGTTTAGCATCGTTATCTTCCTTTAATTCCAATTCGAGATAGTTGAGTAAAACATCATAAACAAATTGCCGTTTGCCAAGAGCAATTGCACACCGAAGCGCGGTGCGACCCGACATTTTCCGCCCGCGGATATAATCTAAAACGCTTCGCTTGATAATTTGCTCATAATCCGTGCCGGCGTCTTTTTCATAACTATACATAATGCTGTTTAGCAACGCGCTGTTCGTATCTTTGCGAACGGCGTTTTCTTTTTTCAGCTGTGCCGTGTTTCTATCGTCATAATCGCAAATAATATCGCCTAACAGACGATAGCCGTTATGACTGGAATCTGTGAAAAGGTCTTCATAGTCCACAATTTTGTAAGCCGAGCTGAAAACAGGGCTGTAAATGAACTGAAGCCGCTGCTCTTTGTTCATTAAGTGAAACTGCTCTTCTCTCAACATCTGCCGTGCCTTTGCAACATCTTCGGCAGGCATAGAGGCAAACAATCCGTAAAGCTCATCTGCTGTGTAATCGTTTTCCATCCCTTTGGCAAAGAGAATGCGCTCTACATCACTGCGCCGCTTCATGTCACTTGTTGCAAAGCGGCTGAATCGAATATGCCTGTGTGCTTCCTCGTAATCGGCAATAACCGTCTGCATAATATTTAAATCCGATTGTTTTAACTGCTTTTGCCATTCTTTTTCTTTTGCAAAGGGGAATAATTCTTCATCAGGTGCCGGTTGCGGTTTTAATTTTGGCGTTTGCTTTTCAAGCATGCGGGCAAAATATGGAAGTTTTTCCACATTGGCGCTGATATTGTCCCAATCCACTTGTGAAAAGAATTTGTCTGTCTTTTGTTTTTTGGTTGCCTCATACCACTTGTGTGTTTCACTGCTTTTGATAATGCTTTTGTATCTGTAATAGTTCAAATACTTACAGGAGGAATTATTTATTGCGTAAGTCTTCTTTTAATGAAGGATTCGTTCATGACTGATGTAGTTATATTGAATCTGAAAAAATATATGCACAATATAGTGGTGAATGTGGAGGAACTTGTGCCGCAACAAAACAAGAGGTTACAAAAGCCTATAAAGATAATAATAAATTGTATATAGAAACTTCTTACGAGCAAGATATTACAATAAAATATGAAAAAAAA
>ONWY01000290.1 GCA_900321665.1 uncultured Eubacteriales bacterium | reverse complement strand
GAGCGTTCAAATTCTAATTAAGCCCCGCTAAATTAGAATTTGCGCATATCCCTCCCCCGCAGCTCATATACTTTTAGTATGTTTGCTACAATTCATACCGTCTCCCAGCCCGAAAATTTCTGGGGCAAAATTAAATACAATCTCTTACCGCCGCCGGTCAAGGCGGAGAAGGTCGAGGTCGCGGGCAGCAGCGGCTTTTTGAAGCTGACCGTGCCCATTGTGCGCGGCAAAATTTATTGGAACAATGTGCGCTCTGTCGCCGGCAATGCGCTGCAAAACACGCTTTTACCCGCCCATGTGCCGCTAAAGGAGCAAGTCAATTTGCGCCGCTTTCGCAGCGACAGGTTCGAGAGTATTTTGTGCATCAATTCCTTTTTAAAGCTGTTGAGCCTGCTGCCGCAAAAGCAGCTGTTAGAGGAGTGCGCGGTCATCGATTTTGCAGGGGCTTTCCCCTCTGCGCTTGTCGCCCTGCCGCGGTATTGCCGCACGCTGAAGGTCATCACCGCCAACCCCGAGCGCTACGAGCCCTTGGCGCACTACTGTATGGAGGAGTACGGCACTGCGCTGTATCTGAGCGAGAGCATTGCCAAGGCATTCGCCTCCCCCATCGTGCTCTTTCCCAAGCGCGCGGCGATTCCCACCGCCTTCTCGCGCACCTCGCTCGTGTTTGCCGCAAGCGCCGAAAACCTCTATACCGCGCGCCTGCTGGTGCCCGAGGGCACGAACCTGCCCCAAAAGTACCTAAGCCTGATGCCGCCCGGTATTGCGCCGCAAGCCTTTGCCGCCGCGCTTTACGAGGTTTCCGGCTTGAGCGAGCTCTCGCGCAGTGTCAGCCCCGCCTTTCGCCAAAACAATTTGATTTTATCTTATCAAGATGTGATTTCTATGCTTGACTAATAAAAAATTATCATATATAATATTAAAGTTAATGCAGCAATGCAATTTGCCGCGAGAAAGGATGTTTTGTAAAAATGCCTAAAGAAATATTACTGACAAAAGAAGGCTTGGAGGAGCTCAAAGAGGAGCTGCACTATTTAAAGACCACCAAGCGCGAGGAAATTAAAGATAAAATTCAGGTTGCGCTGGGCTACGGCGACTTGTCCGAGAACAGTGAATATGATGAAGCAAAGAGCGAGCAGGGCAAAATCGAGAGCCGTATCAATGACCTCGAGGCTATGCTGCAAAACTACAAGCTGATTGATGAATCCGAAGCATCTACCGATGTGGTCGGTGTCGGCTCCAAGGTGAAGATTCGCGATATGGAGCTCAAAGAAGATATGGTATATACCATTGTCGGCTTTGCGCAGGCAGACCCCGATGCCGGCAAGCTCTCCGATGAATCCCCCATCGGCAAAGCGCTCTTGGGGCACAAGAAGGGTGACAAAGTGCAGGTGGAAGCACCGGTGGGCACCATCACCTTCAAGATTGTTTCTATCAGTAAGTAAATGATGCAGGCGGGTCATACCCCGCCTTTTTTGTAAAGCCGCGCCGCCGGCGCAGGCATTTTGGGAGGAACTATGGCAGGAAAGTTTATCATTCAAAAGCAGGCAGACGGCACCTACCGCTTTGCCCTGCTGCAGGATAATGAAGAAATCGGCTTTGCCGAAGGATTTGAGCAGCCGGATGCCGCCAAAAGAGCGGTGAAGGCAGTCAAGAAATCCTGCAGAGCCAAGGTACAGGCTGTCGGCGAGGAGCTCGGCTTGCCGAAGTATGAGATTTGCCCGAGCGGCAAGTGCTTTAAGCTCATCTAAGCTCATCGCGCAAAACGGCAATGTGGTGTTACAAAGCAAAGAGAGCGAGGATGTACAAGCTCTTATCGACTTTGTACAAAAGAATGCACCGACTGCCTCTATGGAAATGGCGGCGGAGAAGGCGCCGAGCGAGAGCGAGCAGCGCCAAATCCGAGTTGAAAAGCTCAAAGCGATGCAAGCGGAGGGCAACGACCCCTTCACTATCACCACCGCCGAGCAAAGCGACCATTCCGATGAAATCATCGCCAAGTTTGAGGCGCTCGAAAAAGACTGCGCCGAGGGCGAAACACCGGAGTTGAATGTCTCTGTTTGCGGCAGGATTATGACCTGGCGCAACATGGGCAAAGCCAACTTTTTGGATATTCACGACAAAAACGGCAAAATCCAAGCCTATGTCCGCATGAATGACATCGGTGAGGAAGCCTTTGCCGCTTTCAAAAAGTGGGACTTGGGCGATATTATCGAGGTCAAGGGCTTCGTTTTCCGCACCAGAACGGGTGAAATTTCGGTGCACGCCAAGCAGGTGCGCCTGCTCTCCAAGAGCCTGCTGCCCCTGCCCGAGAAATTCCACGGCTTAAAGGATACCGACACGCGCTACAGAAGGCGCTACCTCGATTTGATTATGAACCCCGAGGTGAAGGATACCTTCATCAAGCGCAGCAAGATTGTGTCCTCCATTCGCAATTATTTAGATAATATCGGCTTTATCGAGGTGGAAACGCCGATGTTGAATAACATCCCCGGCGGCGCGACCGCAAGGCCCTTTATTACCCACCACAATGCGCTCGATATCGATATGTACATGCGCATCGCCACCGAGCTGCACTTAAAGCGGCTGATTGTCGGCGGGATGGAGCGCGTGTATGAAATCGGCAGAATTTTCCGCAATGAGGGCATGGATGCGCGCCACAACCCCGAGTTTACCACCATCGAGCTTTACCAGGCATTTACCGACTACCACGGGATGATGGATATTACCGAGGCGCTGATTCGCAACGCGGCGCAGGTTGCCTGCGGCACCACCACCGCGCATTGGAAGGGTGAAGAAATTGACCTGGGCAAGCCCTTCGCAAGGCTGACTATGATAGATGCCGTCAAGCAATATGCCGGCGTGGACTTCAGCGAGTTTGTCGGCGATACCGAGAAGGCAAAAGAGGTCGCCTCCAAGTATGAAGAGATTGAGATTAAGCCAACCGATAAGTGGGGCGATTTGCTCGCGAAGGTCTTCGAGGAAACGGTGGAAGCCAACCTCACCCAACCCACCTTTATTATCGACTACCCGGTCGAGGTGTCCCCGTTGACCAAGAAAAAGCCCGGCAAGGAGTACCTCACCGAGCGCTTCGAGCTGTTTATTTGCGGGTGCGAGTTTGCCAATGCCTATAGCGAACTCAACGACCCGATTGACCAGTACGAGCGCTTTATGCACCAAATCGAGCTGCGCGAAGCGGGCGATGATGAAGCGAATATGCTCGATAGCGACTTTGTCATGGCACTCGAATACGGCATGCCCCCCACCGGCGGCATGGGCATGGGCATCGACCGCCTGGTGATGCTCTTAACGAACAGCGACACCATCCGCGATGTCCTCCTGTTCCCCACAATGAAGCCCCTCTCGGAGTAAGAATTAATAAATTATAGAAAAATACTGCCGCAACTGTTTGTTGTGGCAGCTTTTTTAGCGCTTTCTTATACTTTTTTTAAATAATGTAAT
>ONWY01000291.1 GCA_900321665.1 uncultured Eubacteriales bacterium | reverse complement strand
TCTAACCGACTGCGAGTGTTTTGCGGTCTCCGACCGCCCGGCAGACAAAATCTTTATAAAAAAATAACGCTCTTTGTTTTGTCGGGCGAGCGAAGCGAATAAAATCCACCTTGTAAATTGACCGTTCAATTTGTCCGCTTCTTGTCGCCCCTTGACGAGGGGAGATGTCGGCAATGCCGACAGAGGGGTAGAAAAAGTTTGACAAAATCAAAGAGCGTTTTATCCCGCTAAATCAGCATTGAAACCACAAAAAGAACATCGCGGGGATGTTCTTTTTGCGGTGTGAGAGTATTTATGAAAATCTCTTGCGAGATTGTCACCGAGGGGGTGGGCAGAGCAGCGCTGTGCTCTGCCGGCGGCACTGAGTGCCGCTTGAATCATAGGAGTAAAAAAGTATTGAAAGAAATGTAAAAAAATGTTACGGGCTGTTTTAAGCGACTTCCTCGGCTTCCGCCGCCTGTGCCGCTGCGGGCGCGGTGGAAATCACCTTTAAAGAGGGCTTGGTATCTAAACCGAGCTCGAGCATTTCCAGCTCCCTTTGCATTTGCTGGCGCTGGTATCGCGCCTCGCGCATCTTTAACTGAATGTGCTCCTGCCTTGCTTTCTTTTGCAGGGAGCGCGCAAAGAGCTTTTTTAAAAACCTTCTCTCTGCCAAAGCAATCTTTTCTTCAAAAATGAAGCCGATAATCACTGCGAGAACAAGTAAACCTTCAATCACAAATCTGGTAATCATTTTCATAACCTCCTCGAACAAAATCGAACATTTGTTCATCAACTGAGACTATTATAGCATAAAATTTCGGTTTGTCAACACATTTGTTCGATATTTTTTCGATTTTGGGTACTTAAAAACGAACTATAGTGCGGTTTTTACAAAAAATCATTCGATTTTTGTTCGAAAACAGGCTTTTTCCGCTCCTTTTTCTTGCAAGTCGTTTCCAATTATGGTATGATTAATGTATTATAAAATATAGAGGTAGAGTTATGAATCAGGCATCAGTGACAATCGGTTATCTTTTATTCGGGCTTTTGATTATTGCAGTCGGCTTCCTGCCGGTGTTTATTGCGCTGTATAAAAAGAACCAAAATGCGCCGCAGCTGTATAAAGCTACCCCGCTTGCGATTTTGGGCTTGGGCGCGCTCGGCTTGGGGCTTAGCCTGCTCTTTCAGTCGCTGGAGGTCAACCGCGAGGTGTGGGCGTTTATTATCCTGATTGCGGTGGAGGTTATCCGCCTCGCCATCTGGGTCTACCTGATGATTAAGGCAGTGAAGGATACGGACTTGCCGATTTTTTAAGCCGAAATACAAACTAACAATCATTTATCCGCACAGCTTGTGCGGATTTTTTGCGTTTTGCAGGATTTTCGCCGAATTTTTTTGAGCGAAGCGGAACAGGTACGGGTGCTCCCTGTTAGGCAATGTCGAAAAAAAGTGAGGGGACGGTTAGCGTGAAAACCTTATGTGTTTAAACATAAAAAATCGTACCAAAATAAAGCCCATAAAATGAGCTGAATTAAGAATATATTAGAAATTTTAAATTAGTTTAGATAAGGTCGCATAGCGATTTCATTATCATATAGTTGATTTGTAACAATTAAGTAGTAGGCTAATGCTAGAATTTTTCTTGAAACAGCAATAATGGCTTTCTTTTTACCGAGTTTCCCTTGATGAGACCAAAACCAGTGACCGAATGGATTTTTTCTGTTTTTTGCAGTTTTTTTAGATTTGAACTTGTCCGCACTTTCATCATTTCTTGGTTTTAATCCCGCCCAAGCACAAAGATGTCCCGCTGTTTGAAAATTTTGTTGTACATTGCCGCCAATTTCTGCTAAAATTAATAAGGCAGCTGTAATGTCAATACCAACGATTGAATCAAGTCTTTCTAAAACATCTCGGTAAGGCTCAGCGATTTCAATCATTTTGTTGAGGATTTTCTCAATGTGTTGCTCAATCCATTTGAGTTGGTCTAAAAAATCTGCCAAAAGGAAACAACCGTTTGCATTTAATTTTCCGCAAACAGCAAGTTGTATTTCCTCAGAAGATTTTTTTGTACGGTTGCCAACCGCGTTTTGAATATCTTCAATGGTAAGGGAGCCTTTTTGGCTAAGTGTTGTTAAAATTTTGATACCACTGACAGAATTAATATCACTCAAAACGCTGGATAGTTTAAAGCCGTGTGTTTGAAGGAACTTTTCAAGACGATTCAAACAGCGGCTTTTTTCATTAACAGCATTTTTGTAAATTCTTGAAAATTCTCTTAAATCTCTAATAGTTCTCTCGGGAATAAAGGAACCTTTTAGTAGCCCGCGTTGCATTAATGTAGCCAACCATTCGGCATCTTTTACATCACTTTTTCTGCCCGGAAGATTACGCATATGATGTGCATTGGTAACGATGATATTTTCATAGTATGGGGAATACTCCTCAATTGCCTCATAAATGGGGCGCCAATACACACCGGTACTTTCCATCGCAATATGATAACAATCATGTTCATAAAGCCAATGAGCAAAATCAATTAATTCATTTTGAAAAGTTGAAAATCGTTTTCTAATGAAAATTGGTTCATAAATGCCTTTAATGATGCAAGCTTCAATCATATTTTTATGAACATCCACACCACAGCAGCACTCTAAAATCGGTTCTAAAATCGGTTGCATAATCACACTCCTAAAAATAGATTTGCAGGAGAAACTATCCGAAAAAAGAAGTTTAGCGTACGCTGTCTGGCAGCAGTTCTGTGTACTCAAAGATAGTTTTGGTCATGTTCTAAAGGCGTGATTGAATCGACAAACCGTCCC
>ONWY01000294.1 GCA_900321665.1 uncultured Eubacteriales bacterium | reverse complement strand
TTTCTTCTTTTTTCTTTCTTCTTTGCGAGCGAAGCGAGCCATAGAGCGAAGCGGAAAAAGCGCGAATGTGTCGCCCGCAATTATTCATTATTCATCATTCATTAAAATACAGCCGCCCTTTTCGTGAGCGGCTGCATCAGGTTTTATTTTTCGATCAAATACGGGCAAAAGCCCAGGGTGTCGGCAGAAATGAGTTTAAAGTGAATGCCGTATTTTTCGCCGTTAAATGCCGCGATGGCGGCTTTGCCGTGCATGTGACCGTAGTAACAGCGGCGAATGCCGTTTTCGGCTAAGCAATGCGTGATTTCCTCGCACTCCTCCGCAAGGCTCAGCGGCGGGTAATGCAAAAATACCACCGGCTCCTTGCCCAGCGCCTTTGCCGCATCAATACTCCTTTGCAGCCTGCCGACCTCGCGCAGGAGCACCTTTTTATCGGCGCTCTTTTCCGCATCAAAAAACCAGCTTCTTGTGCCGCAAACCGCAATGTTTTCGCAGGCATAGGCGTTGTTAAACAAAAACTGTATCGACCTTAGCTGCGCCTGCTCCTTCACGCGCTCGTTTTTGCTCATCGTATCCCACCACAAATCGTGGTTGCCTTTGAGCAAAATTTTCTTGCCGGGCAGTGCATCCAGCCACTGCAAATCCGGCAGCGCTTCGGCATAATTAATCCCCCAGGAAATATCGCCGGGCACAATGACCGTGTCGCCTTCGGAAACGAGCTTTTTCCAATTATTTTCAATTTTTTGCACATAATCCTCCCAACCGTAAAAAACATCCATCGGTTTATCGGTTCCAAAGGATAAATGCACATCTGCAATTGCGTAAATTGACATAATTCCCTCGTATATTTCCTCTCTTTCGCCAAAAACTATAAACGAAAGGAGTGTTGAAAATGCATAAATGCATTCATTGTAATGTGACAAATTGCGAATATCACGATAAGGATGATTACTGCTGCGCGAGCGAAATCGAAGTCGGCCCGCACTATGCCAACAGCAGTAACGATACGATATGCGCGACCTTTAAAGCGAATAAAAACGATTAGTTGAACTGACTGAACTACCGGCTGTGCCGGTAGTTTTTTTGATAGTTGCAGCAAACTTGGTTGCCTAGGCTGTCGGCAGTCAGCAGTCAGCAGTCGGCAGTCGGCTTTATCTACCCCTCAGTCGCCTTTGGCGACAGCTCCCCTCATCAAGGGGCGCCGAGAAGAGGGTAAATTGAACATCATATTTACATTCATCTAATAGAGCGCCAGCGGAACGGGAGAGGGTGTCCCTCCCACAATTATTCATCATTTATCATTCATCATTCATTAAAAAAGGGCGGAGCCTCGCTCCGCCCTTTTTCTTAAATGCCGAGCATATGCAGCACAACATCGGTCATGCCGCTGCGCTCTGTGACCTGATTGAAGCGCACGGGCTTGCTTTGAATTGCCGCAAGCGGTGCCGGAATCGGCTCGCCTGTTATCTCGTGCAGGCGCTCCATCATCACAAAGCCATCCTCGCAAACCGCGTCCGCAGAGCCGACCGCCTCCAAAACAGCGGGGCTGAATTTATAAGGCGAAGCGGTGGAAGCAATCACACAGGGAGTGGTATCTCCCGATTTGCGGGCATAGTTATAATACACCTCAACTGCCACTGCCGTGTGCGTATCGCACAGGTAGGAAAAGCGCTTGTAAACATCGCCGATGGTCTGCTTGGTAGCCGCATCATCACAGCAGCCGCCCTCAAAAATGCCTCTGATTTTTTCATAAACCGATTTATCCACCGTGTAGTGGCCATCCTCAAACAGCCCTTCCATACAGCTTTTAACAAAATCATCGTTCTCGCCGCTCAGGTGGAACAAGAGCCTTTCGAGGTTGCTGGAAACGAGGATATCCATGCTCGGTGAAACGGTGGTATAAAAATCGCGGTCCTTGTTATAAAAACCGCTCTCGATAAACTCGGTGAGCACGTTGTTGGCATTGGAGGCGCAAATCAGTTTTTTGACCGGCAAGCCCATTTCTCTGGCATAGTAAGCCGCCAAAATATTGCCGAAATTGCCGGTGGGCACCACAATGTTTATCTTATCCCCGAGCGCAATTTTGCCCTGATTGAGCAAATCGCAATAAGTAGAGAAATAGTACACAATTTGCGGCACCAGCCTGCCCCAATTGATGGAGTTGGCAGAGGAAAACATCATATTATTGGCAGCCAATTTCTCTTTTACCTGCGCGCTTGTAAAGATTTCCTTCACGCTGGTTTGGGCATCATCAAAATTGCCTTTAATGGCGCAAACCGCCACATTTTTGCCCTCTTGGGTGCACATTTGCAGCTTTTGCATGGCGCTCACATCATTCGGGTAAAAGACCAGCACATTGGTGTTTTCCACATCCTTAAAACCCTCCAGCGCCGCCTTGCCGGTATCGCCCGAGGTGGCGACGAGGATGACAATTTGCTTGCCGTCTGCCGTCTTTTTGGCAGAGGTGGTCAACAGGTACGGCAGCAGCTGCAGCGCCATATCCTTAAATGCGCAGGTCGGGCCGTGCCACAGCTCGAGAATGTTGACACCCTTCTCCAGCTCCACGGTAGGCGCTACCTCTTTGGCGCTGAATTTACCGGCTTTGTAAGCGCCCTGCACGCAGTAATCAAGCTCCTCCTCGCTAAAATCGGTCAAGTAAAGCGAAAGGATTTTTTTCGCTCTGCCGATGTAATCGAGCGCCGCCAATTCTCGAATAAAATCGCGGCTAACCTCGGGAATTTCGCACGGTACATACAATCCGCCTTCGGCTGATATACCGTTGGTAATCGCCTGTGCCGCCGTTACTTTAACCGACTTATCTCTTGTGCTGGTGTAAAACATATTCTCCGCCTTTCCTCATTTCGGGTTAGCGTAACCCTTGTTGCCTGTCAGACGCGGAACGCATCTTCCATATAATTAATTTTATATACCTTATAGTTATCGCTCTCGGGGAAAATCACCTCAGCCACATCGAAGCGGATGGGGTAATCATATTTCATCATCGCGGCAAAGCTTGCCGCAGTCAGCGCGAGCTTTCGTTGCTTTTCATTGCCGACAAACTCTGCAGGGCGCGCAATCATTTTGCCGCTGCGCGCCTTCACCTCGGTGACCACCATGGTCTTTTTGCGGATACTGATGATATCCGCCTCACCGAAGCGGCAGCGATAATTGGAGGCGACTATTTGATAGCCGCGCTCTCTTAAATAGCGGGCGGTGTAAATCTCGCCCCACTCTCCTACTGCGTTCATATGCCCGATATTTTCTTTAAAAAGCTTTTGCGATGCAGCGCGCAAATGCCGTATTTCTCTATCATTTCGTAATGCAGCTTGGTGCCGTAGCCCTTGTGCTTTTCAAACTGATATTCCGGGTATTGTTGCGCCATTTCGAGCATATACCTGTCTCTGCTCACCTTGGCTAAAATCGATGCCGCCGCAATATTGGCACTCTTGGCATCGCCCTTCACAATACACCTTTCGGCAATGGCAAGACCCGGGAGGCGGTTACCGTCAACCAGCGCGATATCGGGCTTTACCGACTGCAGGCTCTCCACCGCGCGGCGCATTGCCAAAAAGGTAGCTTGCAAAATATTGATTTCATCAATCTCTTTTTCGCTTGCAAAGGCAATCCCGTAATCGAGCGCCTGCTCCTTGATGGTATCAAAGAGTGCCTCGCGCTTTTTTTCGCTCAGCTTCTTGGAGTCATTGACTCCCTCTATCACCACGCCCTCGGGCAGCACC